>NZ_LIRL01000970.1 GCF_001419795.1 Streptomyces niveiscabiei | reverse complement strand
GACCCCAGCCCCCTCGTCAGCCCCGCACTCGCAACCCGCCTCAAAGAACAGGGATTCGAGGTCAGACCCGTCACCGGCACCGGCCACACCATCCACCGCGACGACCACGACGCCTTCATGAACTCCCTGGACGGCTGGATCTGACCCCCGCTCCGACCACCCCGCCCCCGAAGAGACCACGATCACAACGACACCGAGGGAAAGGTCACAGCCACGCCCTCTGCTGCTCCTTCGTGCCCGTGTCCTAGCATCCGAGCATGACGGTCCTGCCTGACGACGGGCTCGAACTGGCCGCCGAATTCCCCGACGTACCCCATGAGCAGTGGCAGCGCCTGGTGGCGGGTGTCCTGCGCAAAGCGGGCAAGGACGTCGAGGGAACCGCGGCCGAGGAAGCCCTGTCCACCGCGCTGGAGGACGGGCTGAGCACCCGCCCCCTCTACACCGCGCACGACACAGCCCCCGACCCCGGCCTGCCCGGCTTCGCCCCGTTCACCAGGGGCTCGAAGCCGGAGGGCAGTACCGCAGGCGGCTGGGACGTACGTCAGCGTCATACGTCGCCGGACAACGCGGCCGTCCTGACCGACCTGGAGAACGGCGCCACGTCCCTGTGGCTGACCGGCATCCCGCCACAGGACCTCGCCCCGACACTGGAGGGCGTGTACCTGGACCTGGCCCCGATCGTGCTGGACGCGGGCGCCGAAACAGCCGAGTCGGCAAGGGAGTTGCTGCGCCTGTGCGACGCGGCGGGCGTCGCGCGGGAGGCGGTGCGGGGCAACCTGGGCGCGGACCCGCTGGGGTTCGAAGCGCGCACGGGCGAGCGGGCTGACACCCCGTCGGCGGACCTGGCCCGCCTGTGCACCGACGAGTACCCGGGCCTGCGCGCCCTGATGGTGGATGCGCTGCCCTACCACGAGGCGGGTGGTTCGGCGGCCCAGGAACTGGCGTGCTCCCTGGCCACGGCGGTCGCCTACCTCCGCGACCTGACGAACTCCGGCCTGACGGTCGTTCAGGCATGTGCCCAGCTGGAGTTCCGGTACGCGGCGACGGCCGACCAGTTCCTGACGATCGCGAAGCTGCGGGCGGCCCGCCGCCTGTGGTCCCGCGTGACGGACGTCTGCGGCGCCCCGTCTCCCCAGCTCCAGCACGTGGTCACGTCTCCGGTGATGATGGCGCGTCGTGATCCGTGGGTGAACATGCTGCGGACGACGGTAGCGGCGCTCGCGGCGGGCACGGGGGGCGCGGACGCGGTCACTGTCCTCCCCTTCGACGAGCCCCTCGGCCTCCCGGACGCGTTCGCGCGCCGCATCGCCCGCAACACCTCCACGATCCTGATCGAGGAATCCCACCTGTCCCGCGTCATCGACCCGGCGGGAGGCTCCTGGTACGTGGAGCGCCTGACGGACGAACTCGCCCACGCCGCCTGGGAGTTCTTCCAGGGCATCGAGCACGACGGCGGCCTGCCGGCGGTCCTGCGCTCGGGCCGCCTGGCCGACGACCTCGCGACGACGTGGGCCGAACGCTCGAAGAAGCTCGCCAAG
>NZ_LIRL01000097.1 GCF_001419795.1 Streptomyces niveiscabiei | reverse complement strand
GGGAGGGGTTGCGCTCGGGGTGCAGCGGGCGGTGGGTGCGCGGGTGTACTTGCAGGTCACGGGGGTCTCGTTGCCGGCCCTCGCCGTGGAGGACGTTCAGATCTCGCAGGATCGTCCGCTGGTTCCGGGGCTCGGGGACAGCACGGCCACCGTCTCGTACACGCTGCACAACACGGGCAACGTGACGCTGGATCCCCGGGTTCGCCTGAAGGCGACGGGGCTGTTCGGGCGTACGCTGCTGAATCGTGAACTGACCAAGGTGCCGGGGGAGTTGTTGCCGGGGCAGAAGGTCCGGCTCACGGAACGCTGGGGTGGGGCGCCGCAGTTGGACCGAGGGCGGGTCACATTGACGGCTAGCGCCACGGGGACGGAGGAGAAGGGGAGTACGTCGTTCCTGGCGGTTCCGTGGGCTGCGGTGGGGGTGGCCGTGGGGGTTCTTGTAGGAGCCGGGGTGCTGCTCAAATGGCGGCGTAGCCGCCCCCTGGGGGCGCGGGGAACTGCGCGACCAGCCACGATCGAGCCGCAGAAGGCCGTCTAGCGGGTGCGGCACCGTCGTGGCTTGTCGCGCAGTTCCCCGCGCCCCTTAAAAGCACACAGTGAACCCGGCGACTAAGACCTAAAGCGCGTCAGGGCCCCGTTCGCCCGTCCTCACCCTCACCACCGTCTCCACCGGTACCGCCCACACCTTTCCGTCCCCGATCTTCCCCGTCTGTGCCGCCTTCACGATCGCCTCGATCGCCGGCTCCACATCCACGTCCTCCACCACCAACTCGATCCGCACCTTCGGCACCAGGTCGATCTGGTACTCCGCGCCCCGGTACACCTCCGTGTGCCCCCGCTGGCGCCCGTACCCGCTCGCCTCCGTCACGGTCAGACCGTGGATGCCTAGTTCCTGTAGCGCCGTCTTGACCGCGTCGAGGCGGTACGGCTTGACGATCGCGGTGATGAGTTTCATGCGGGCGGCGTCACCTTCTGGATGGAGTGCGAGATGGGCGCACCGTGGCCGAGGACGCCGTGATCGTATGCGGTCTCGGCGTGCACCGTAAGGTCCAGCCCCGTGTGCTCGTGGTCCTCGTCGGCCCGGAACCCCATGACCTTGTCGATGAGCTTGCCGATGCCGTACGTCACTCCGAAGGCGTACCCGGCTACGACCACGATCGCGAGGGCCTGCTTGCCGAGCTGGGTGAGGCCGCCCCCGTACAGGAGACCGGTGGTACCCCCGGTCATCTCGCCGGCCGCGAAGACGCCGATGAGGAGCGTCCCGATCACCCCGCCGACGAGGTGTACGCCGACGACGTCGAGGGAGTCGTCGTAACCGAACCTGAACTTCCAGCCCACGGCGTACGAGCAGACGACGCCCGCCGCGAGCCCGATGACGAGCGCGCCGAGGAGGGAGACCGACCCGCAGGACGGGGTGATGGCGACGAGCCCGGCGACCGCGCCGGACGCCGCGCCCAGCGTGGTGGGGTGGCCGTCGCGCTGGTGCTCGACGAAGAGCCAGCCCAGCAGCCCCGTGCAGCCCGCGGCCATGGTGTTGAGGAACGCGGCGGCGGCGAGCCCGTTCGCGCCGAGCGCGGACCCGGCGTTGAAGCCGAACCAGCCGAACCAGAGGAGCCCGGCACCGAGGACGACCATGGGGAGGTTGTGGGGACGCATCGCGTCCTTCTTGAACCCCAGCCGCGGTCCCACGACGATCGCGAGGGCCAGTCCGGACGCCCCGGACGTGATTTCCACCGGCAGTCCGCCCGCGAAATCGAGCGCTCCGAGCTTCTCCAGGATCCACCCGCCGGGCCCCCAGACCCAGTGCGCGATGGGAACGTATACGAGCAGCGTCCACAGAGGGACGAAGACCAGCCACGCCCCGAACTTCGCGCGGTCCGCGATGGCCCCGCTGATCAGCGCGGCCGTGATGATCGCGAAGGTCAGCTGGAAGGTGGCGAACAGGAGGGTCGGTACGGTGCCCTGGACGCTGTCGGGGGTGATTCCGGCCATTCCCGCGTGCGCGAGGCCGCCGATCAGCCCGGCGCCGGCGTCGTCGCCGAAGACCAGGGAGTAGCCGGCGGCGAGCCAGACGACCGTCACGAGGGCGATCGACACGAAGCTCATCATCAGCATGTTGAGGACGCTCTTCGTGCGGACCATGCCGCCGTAGAACAGGGCCAGGCCCGGGGTCATCAGCAGGACGAGGGCGGTCGCGGCGAGCAGCCAGGCGGTGTCGCCGGTGTTCACCTGTGCGGCGGCGAGGGGCACGGGGGTCTCCAACGGGGTCGGGGCTCGTCAGAGGGTCACCGGTTCCCGTTTCCGGGCGCGTACGGATGTGTTTCCGGTGCGTTTCGTTGCGTACGGGTTTCCGGAAACTCACCGTGGGGGTGGCCGGCCGCTCGTGTGTGCGGCGGTGCTTCGTGGATCAGGGAGAATGGGGGCATGAGCGTTCGTTCCCAGTCATCCTCGCCGTCCGAGAAGTCGGGCGGCGCCGCCCACCGTGCGGGCTTCGCGTGCTTCGTGGGGCGTCCCAACGCGGGCAAGTCCACCCTCACGAACGCTCTCGTCGGCAAGAAGGTGGCGATCACCTCCAACCGGCCGCAGACGACCCGGCACACCGTGCGCGGCATCGTCCACCGCGAGGACGCGCAGCTGATCCTCGTCGACACCCCTGGCCTGCACAAACCCCGGACCCTGCTCGGGGAGCGGCTCAACGACGTCGTCCGTACGACGTGGGCCGAGGTCGACGTCATCGGGTTCTGCCTGCCCGCGAACGAGAAGCTCGGCCCCGGCGACCGCTTCATCGCCAAGGAGCTCGCCGGGATCAAGCGCACGCCCAAGGTCGCCGTCGTCACCAAGACCGACCTCGTCGACTCCAAGACCCTCGCCGAGCAGCTCATCGCGATCGACCTGCTCGGCAAGGAGCTGGGCATCGAGTGGGCGCAGATCGTGCCGGTGTCGGCGGTCGCGGGCAAGCAGGTCGAGCTCCTCGCGGACCTGCTGGCCCCGATGCTCCCCGAGAGCCCCCCGCTCTACCCCGAGGGCGACCTCACGGACGAGCCCGAGCAGGTCATGGTCGCCGAGCTGATCCGCGAGGCGGCCCTCGAAGGCGTCCGCGACGAGCTGCCCCACTCCATCGCCGTCGTCGTCGAGGAGATGCTCCCCCGCGAGGACCGCCCCGCCGACAAGCCCCTCCTCGACATCCACGCGAACATCTACATCGAGCGCTCCAGCCAGAAGGGCATCATCATCGGCCCCCAGGGCCGCCGCCTGAAGGACGTGGGCATCAAGTCCCGCAAGCAGATCGAGGCCCTCCTCGGCACACCGGTCTTCCTCGACCTGCACGTGAAGGTCGCCAAGGACTGGCAGCGGGACCCGAAGCAGCTCCGGAAGCTCGGCTTCTAGGTCCCGTAGTACCTCAGAGGTGCTGGGCCCGTAGTACTTCCCGGTACCACCCGTACGACGCCTTCGGTGTCCTCTTCTGCGTCGCGTAGTCGACGTGGACGAGGCCGAAGCGCCGTGCGTACCCCTCGGCCCACTCGAAGTTGTCGAGGAGGGACCAGACGAAGTAGCCGCGTACGTCCACCCCCGCCTCCAGGGCCCGGTGCAGGGCCTGGAGGTGGGTCGCGTGGTACGCGATGCGGGACTGGTCGTCGAGGCCCTCGTACGAGCAGCCGTTCTCCGTGATGACGACCGGGGGGAGCTTGTCGGCGTAGCGGGACGTGAAGGTGGTGAGGAGTTCCGTCAGGGCCTGCGGGACCACCGGCCAGCCGAAGTCCGTCGTCGGGACGCCCTCGATCTCCCGTACGGAGAAGGGGAGTTCGGCCGGCATCGTGACGCCGCCGAAGTTGATCTCCGCGCCCTGGGGGGCGCCGACGCGGGTGGGGGCGTAGTAGTTGATGCCGTACCAGTCGAGGGGCTCGGAGATCACCTTGAGGTCGGCCGCGACGTCGCCCGGCATCAACTCGCCCAGCCCGTCCGGGTATTCGCCCAGGAGGACCGGCTCGGCGAAGAGTCGGTTGAGGAGCGTGTCGTAGAAGGCCGCCGCCTCGATGTCGGGCTGCTCGTCGGACGAAGGCCACGTCGGGCCATGGGAGTTGGTGATCGCGACGTCCGTCGCGCCGGCCGCGCGCAGGGCCTGGACGGTGAGGCCGTGGGCCAGGAGCTGGTGGTGGGCGACGGGGAGCGCGTCGAAGAGGAGCTGCTTGCCGGGCGCGTGCGTGCCGAGCGCGTGGCCCAACAGGGTGTGTTCCGCGGGCTCGTTGAGGGTGATCCACTTCGACACGCGGTCCCCGAGGCGCCCGGCGACGACGGCCGCGTGCTCCGCGAGCCGGGACGCGGTGTCGCGCTCCAGCCAGTCCAGGCCCACGGGGAGGTCCCAGTGGAAGAGGGTGGGGACGGGACGGACGCCCGCCGCGAGGAGTTCGTCCACCAGCCGGTCGTAGAAGTCCAGCCCCCCGGGCGACTGGATGCGCGGCCACGACACGGAGAAGCGGTACGCGTCCACCCCGAGCCCGGCGAGCAGCGCGACGTCCTCGCGGTAGCGGTTGACGTGATCGCAGGCGACCTCGGCCGTGGACCCGTCCTTCACCCCGGAGAACTCGTCCCACACCGAGGGCCCGCGCCCTCCGGCCCCCTCGATCTGGTGCGCCGAAGTCGACACGCCCCAGAGGAAGTTCGCCGGGAATCGGGGTATCGCGTTGCCTGCGTCAAGAGCCATGCGCGGATCATCCGTACCGACGGGTAGGGAAGTCAACGCCCTGACTCGGAACAGGAGAACAGGAGAGGCGTCCCGGAATCCCCCGTCCGGAACGCCCTTCCCTTACGCCCCTTCCTCACGCCCCTTCTTTCAACACCCGTGAGATCAGCGTCCGTTGCTCCTCGGTGAGCCGGGGGTCGGCCGCGTACACGGTCTTCCCGTCCACCGTGATCTCGTAGGCGAACCCGTCCGGCACCCCCACCGGGCGTACCGTCCGCGCGGCGGCCACCGCCTGTTCCGCGAGGGCGTGCCACTCGGCCGCGTCGGGGCGTCCGGTGGTGTCGAGCTGCGCGTACCGTTCGATGCCGGCGAAACCGCCGGTGCGTCGCACCTGAATCCGCATGGAGCCCTGTCTAGTACAGATCTCAGCCGGTCGGCACCCCGACGCGGCGCCAGGCGTCGACGAGCGCCTTGTGGACGTCGCCGTCGCCGTAGCGGGACTTCGCGGCGGCGACCGTCAGCTTCGCGAACTCGGTGAAGCGCGCCTTGGACGACAACTCGCCGCCGGTCAGCACGTCGTACCAGACCTGGCCGGCCTTCTCCCAGGCGTTGCCGCCGAGTTCGGTGGCGAAGAGGTAGAACGCGTGGTTGGGGATACCGGAGTTGATGTGGACGCCGCCGTTGTCGCGGCTGGTCTTGACGTAGTCGTCCATGTGGCCGGGCTGCGGGTCCTTGCCGAGGACGTCGTCGTCGTACGCGGTCCCCGGCGCCTTCATGGAGCGCAGGGCCTCGCCGCGGTCGATCGCCGGGCCGAGGAGGCCGGCGCCGATCAGCCAGTCGGCCTGGTCGGCGCTCTGCCCGAGGGCGTACTGCTTGATGAGGGCGCCGAAGACGTCGGAGACGGACTCGTTGAGGGCGCCGGACTGGCTGTAGTACTCCAGGTTGGCGGTGTACTGGGTGACGCCGTGGGTGAGTTCGTGGCCGATGACGTCGACCGGGATGGTGAAGTCGAGGAACAGCTCCCCGTCGCCGTCCCCGAACACCATCTGCTGGCCGTCCCAGAAGGCGTTGTCGTAGTCGCGGTCGTAGTGGACGGTCGCGTCGAGCGCGAGCCCGCCGCCGTCGATGGAGTCACGGCCGTACGCGTTCAGGAACAGGTCGAACGTCGCGCCGAGCCCGGCGTACGCGCGGTTGACGGTGGCGTCCTGGCCCGGCTCGGAGCCCTCGGCGCGTACCTCGGTGCCGGGCAGGTCGGTGCCGTGCCCGGCGTCGTAGATGGTGCGCTTCGGCTTGCCGGTGCCGGCGGCGGGCGCGGCGGCGGTCAGGCCGCGCTCGATGGCGACGCGGCGGCGGGTGCGCTGGAGGGAGTCGCGCTCCAGCGTGCGGGCGACCCGGTCGGCGATGGACGCGTCCTCGTGGCGGGCCACGTGGTCCAGGACGTGCGGCGGAATGATCGTGCAGAAGACGGGCTCGAAGCCCCCGTGGTGAGTCATGTCGGGCACCTTGGCACTGAGTCACGCGCCTGTCACTACCCGCAACCATGATTGGTGAAATACCCCCACATAGGGACGCGGACGATTCCGCTCTGTGGTACGGCGCACGTTTTGCCCCGTTCGTCCCACCGGTCCCGCATACTGGGACGGAGCCGCGCCCCACCAGCACCTCCGCTAGAGTGCGCAGCACTATGCGTTTCGGGCTGCTTCTCCTTAGCTGCCGCGGCGAGGGCCTGTAAAGAAGGCCGACTCCCTCCCCGCGGAGCTTGGTGTTGCGTGTCGGCCGGTCACCCGGACCCCATCGAGGAGCTTTGAGCCCCATGGCGAACCGCCAGCAGCCCAGCCAGATGCCGATCCACAAGTACGGGCAGTACGACCAGGTCGACATCCCCGACCGCACCTGGCCCGAGAAGCGGATCACCACCGCCCCCCGCTGGCTCTCCACCGACCTGCGCGACGGCAACCAGGCCCTGATCGACCCGATGTCGCCCGAGCGCAAGCGCCGGATGTTCGACCAGCTGGTCAAGATGGGCTACAAGGAGATCGAGGTCGGCTTCCCGGCCTCAGGACAGACCGACTTCGACTTCGTGCGCTCGATCATCGAGGAAGAGGGCGCGATCCCGGACGACGTGACGATCTCCGTCCTGACCCAGGCCCGCGAGGACCTGATCGAGCGGACCGTCGAGTCCCTGAAGGGCGCCAGGCGCGCGACCGTCCACCTGTACAACGCGACCGCGCCGGTCTTCCGCCGCGTCGTCTTCCGCGGCTCCCGGGACGACATCAAGCAGATCGCCGTCGACGGCACCCGCCTGGTGATGGAGTACGCCGAGAAACTGCTGGGCCCCGAGACCGAGTTCGGGTACCAGTACAGCCCCGAGATCTTCACCGACACCGAGCTGGACTTCGCGCTGGAGGTCTGCGAGGCGGTGATGGACGTCTACCAGCCAGGACCGGGCCGCGAGATCATCCTCAACCTGCCCGCCACCGTGGAGCGTTCGACCCCCTCCACGCACGCCGACCGCTTCGAGTGGATGCACCGCAACCTCTCCCGCCGCGAGCACGTCGTCCTGTCCGTCCACCCGCACAACGACCGCGGTACGGCCGTCGCCGCGGCCGAACTGGCGCTGATGGCCGGCGCCGACCGCATCGAGGGCTGCCTCTTCGGGCAGGGCGAGCGCACCGGCAACGTCGACCTGGTCACCCTGGGTATGAACCTCTTCTCCCAGGGCGTCGACCCGCAGATCGACTTCTCCGACATCGACGAGATCCGCCGCGTGTGGGAGTACTGCAACCAGATGGAGGTCCACCCCCGCCACCCGTACGTGGGCGACCTGGTCTACACGTCCTTCTCCGGCTCCCACCAGGACGCCATCAAGAAGGGCTTCGACGCGATGGAGGCCGACGCCGCCGCGAAGGGCGTCACCGTCGACGACATCGAGTGGGCCGTGCCGTACCTGCCCATCGACCCCAAGGACGTCGGCCGCTCCTACGAGGCCGTCATCCGCGTCAACTCGCAGTCCGGCAAGGGCGGGATCGCCTACGTCCTGAAGAACGACCACAAGCTGGACCTGCCGCGCCGGATGCAGATCGAGTTCTCCAAGCTGATCCAGGCGAAGACCGACGCCGAGGGCGGCGAGGTCACCGGCGGCGACATCTGGGCCGTCTTCCGCGACGAGTACCTGCCCAACCCCGAGAACCCGTGGGGCCGGATGCAGCTGCGCGCCGGCCAGTCGACCACCGACAAGGACGGCGTCGACACGCTGACCGTCGAGGCCGAGGTCGACGGCACGGAGACGACCCTGGTCGGCACCGGCAACGGTCCGATCTCGGCCTTCTTCCACGCCCTCCAGGGCATCGGCATCGACGTACGCCTGCTGGACTACCAGGAGCACACGATGAGCGAGGGCGCGTCCGCGCAGGCCGCCTCCTACATCGAGTGCGCCGTCGGCGACAAGGTCCTGTGGGGTATCGGCATCGACGCGAACACCACCCGCGCGTCCCTGAAGGCGGTCGTCTCCGCCGTCAACCGCGCGACGCGGTAACTCACCCGGTCGTGTCAGAGGCCCGGGCCGTCCTGCGCGACGGTCCGGGCCCCGTCGTATATCGGCCATTCCAGGGTGCAGATCACGGGCAGGTCTCGTCGAAGGTGCTGACTGCACCCATCCGATGTGGCTAACATCACGCAGACGTGGCGATGAGGCCGCGCTGGTGACGGAGGTGCGACGTGCTGCCAGGACCGGGACGAGACAGCCGAGCCACCGGGGTTGCCCGCATCCTGGGGATCCGCACCGCGTGGACGCCCGTGGGGGACGGGGAGTTCTTCTGCCCCGGGTGCGGCGGGGACCGCAACTACCAGCGGCTGACCGGGCGTCGGCGGTTCACCTGCCTGGGGGTACCCGTACTGCCCAGGGGTGAGACCGGGCCCGTCGTCGAGTGCGCCGCCTGCCGCCGGCACTTCCCCATGGACGTCCTCGACCACCCCACCACCACCCGGTTCTCCGCGATGCTCCGGGACGCCGTCCACACGGTCGCCCTCGCGGTCCTCTCCGCCGGGGGTACGTCGTCCCGTACGGCCCTGGACACGGCCACCGCCGCCGTCCGCGCCGCCGGGTTCCAGGACTGTACGGGGGAGCAGCTCGTCGCGCTCGTGGAGGCCGTCGCCGCGGACACCGGGCGGGCCTACGGGACGCCCTGCGGGCCCGGGCTCGCCATAGAGCTGCACGAGGCGCTCGACCCCCTCGCGCCCCATCTCGCCGCCGTGGGGCGGGAGTCCATCCTCCTCCAGGGCGCCCGGATCGCCCTCGCTGACGGCCCCTACACACCCGCCGAGCGGGAGACCCTGGCGACCGTGGGAGTGGCGTTGACCATCGGGGCGGAGGACGTCACACGGCTGCTCGCGGCTGCGCGGACGCCGTCGTAGTCCTTGCGGGGTACGGGTATCAGGGCAGGACGCGTTCGTACGTCGTGTCCGTGTCCGAGTCGTAGACCAGCCTCCCGCTGGAGTCGTAGCCCTTGAGGTGGGGGGCCCGGGTCACCTGCCGGTCCAGGACGCCGGTCGCCACGTACCAGCCGTGGTCCAGGGTTGCTTCTACGGGGGTACTCGTACCGTACGAGGCGGTCACCCGGGTGACCTTCGCNNGGTAGAGCTTGCCGCTGTTGATGTCCGGATACACCAAGGGCACGAACTCCTCGGCGCCGCCGCTGCTGTTGATGCCCTCGGCCTTGCCGTTCTTCAGCGTGCAGATCAGGCGGACCGGGGTGGGCTTCTCCTTCACCGCGACCACGTAGATCCCGTCGCCGGGTGAGTTGGAGTCGCCCGTGCTGGGGATCGCCAGGATGATCCGGTACTCCGAGGCCTCGCCCAGGCCCTCCTCGCCGGGGTGCTG
>NZ_LIRL01000969.1 GCF_001419795.1 Streptomyces niveiscabiei | reverse complement strand
ACCCCACCGCGGGCACCAGCGCCGGCACCGAGACCTCCCTGACCCCCCCGCCGCTCACCCCCCACTCCGGAGCTGCCCGTGTCCTCGCTCTATCCGCTCGCGTCCACGCTGATCGACGGGATCGAACCGCCGGTCGTGGAGCCGGAGTTGGTCCGGTACGACGGCGGGGAGGTCAGGGAGGTCTCGGTGCCCGCGCTGGTGCCC
Organism: Streptomyces niveiscabiei; assembly: GCF_001419795.1. Classification (GTDB taxonomy): domain Bacteria; phylum Actinomycetota; class Actinomycetes; order Streptomycetales; family Streptomycetaceae; genus Streptomyces; species Streptomyces niveiscabiei. The sequence continues at coordinate 6,146 of NZ_LIRL01000969.1, read as the reverse complement.
GCGGTGGGGTACGGCTCGCTCGCGGACCTGCCGTTCGACAACGCGACCCGGGCGCCGCGGGACGTGGTGTTCAGCAGGCGTACGGGGGACGGCCGTTGGCTGGACGTGTCGGCGGAGGAATTCGCGCGCGAGGTGACGGCGCTCGCCAAGGGCCTGATCGCGGAAGGACTTTCGCCGGGTGACCGGATCGCGGTGCTGGCGCGTACCTCGTACGAGTGGACCTTGACGGACTTCGCGGCGTGGGCGGCGGGTCTGGTGACCGTGCCGGTGCACCCGTCGTTCTCGCCGCGCCGCATCCAGTGGGTGCTGCGGCACTCGGGCGCGGCGGCGCTGGTGACGGAGAGCGTGTCCCAAGTCACGGCGGTGGCACCGGAGTCGGTGGGGCTGAGGCATGTGTGGGTGATCGACCGGGGGCATCTGGAGCGGCTCGCGGAGCTGGGCGAGGACGTGCCGGACGCGGAGGTCGGGGTGCGGCGCGGGATGCTCGGCCCGGGCACGCCCGCGTCGCTCGTGTACACGTCCGGCACGACGGGACGGCCCACCGCCTGCGCGCTGACCCACGGCAATTTCTTCGCACAGGTCGACAACGTCGTGGAGTTGCTGTTCCCGGCGTTCAAGTCGGCGGCGGGCCGGGACACTTCGGCCCTGCTGTGCGCGCCGTCGGCGCACGCGTTCGGCCGGGTCGCGGCGCTGGCCTGCGTCCGGGCCCGGGTGCGGACGGGCCACGCGCCGAGCGCCGTACCGGAGGAACTCCTCCCGCTGTGCGAGGAGTTCAGGCCGACGGCGGTGTTCGCGACGCCGTCGGTGCTGGAGCAGGTCTTCCACCATCTGCGGGCGAGGGCGCAGGAGTCGGGGAAGCTGACCGCGTTCGACCGGTCGGCGCGGATCGCGTCGCGCTTCGCGGAGGCGGAGCAGCGCCACCGGCTGGGCCGGGGCGAGGGTCCGGGGCGGACGCTGCGGGCGGCGCGCGCGGTGTACGACCAGAGCGTGTACCGGCGGCTGCGCTCCTCGCTGGGCGGCCGGGTGGGACACGTGGTGTGCGGCGGTTCGGCCATGCGGCGGCAGCTGGCGGGGTTCTACACGGGCGCGGGCGTCCCCGTGTACGAGACGTACGGGCTGACCGAGGCGACCGGCATCGCGACCCTCGCGCCGCCCCTGCGGCCCCGCCTGGGCACGGTCGGCCACCCGCTGCCGGGGACGGCCGTACGGATCGCGGACGACGGGGAGATCCACGTCTCCGGCCGCCATGTCCTGCACGGCCGCTGGGATCCCGGCGCGACCAAGCTGCTGCCCGCGGCGCCGGGCGGCTGGCTGGCGACCGGCGATCTGGGGCGGCTCGACGAGGAGGGGTACCTGATCGTCACGGGGCGGCGTTGCGACACGCTGACGACCTTCGGCGGACAGCGGGTCGAGCCGCTGGCCGTCGAGAACCGGCTGCGCGCCCACCCGTTGATCTCCCGGGCCGTCCTGATCGGCGCGGCCCGCCCGTACGTGACCGTGCTGCTCACCCTCGACCCGCCCGGCCTCACCCACTGGCGCCGGACCGCGAAGCGCACCGCCACGCCGTACGAACTGCTCCTGGACGACGCCGAGTTGCGGGCCGTGCTCCAGGAGGCGGTGGACGAGACGAACACGGCGACGGGCGCGGGCATCCGGCGGTTCGCGGTGCTGCCGGGGGAGTTCACGCAGACGTCGGGGCACCTGACGCCGACGGGGACGGTGCGCAGGGACCGGGTGCTGGGGGACTTCGCGGCGGAGGTGGAGGGGCTCTACCGGTGAAGTCCCGTACAGCCAGGTTCAGTCCACGCAGAGCCGGTAGCCGACTCCCCGTACCGTCCTGATCAGCGTGTGCCCCGGGTCCCCCAACTTCCGCCGCAGGTAGTAGACATACGTCTCGACGCTCCCCGACTCCGTCCTGCGCTGCCACACCCGCTCCTGGAGCTGCTCCCGGGTCAGCACCCGCCCGGGGTTCTCCAGCAGGCAGCGCAGCAGGGCGAATTCGGTGCCGGTGAGTTCCAGGGGCCGCCCCGACACCCGGACCTGGTGCGCGTCGAGGTCCATCTCGACCTCCCCGGCGCTGAGGTGGCTGGGCCCGGGGGCGGTCCCCCGGATGCCGCTGCGCCGCAGCAACGCCCGTACCCGCGCGGCGACTTCCCGCAGTTCGAAGGGTTTGCTGACGAAGTCGTCGCCGCCGAGGTCGAGGCCGCGTACGAGGTCGTCGACGCCGCCGCGTCCGGCGAGGAAGAGGACGGGGACGGTGACGCCCCGGGCGCGCAGGATGCGGCAGACCTGGAAGCCGTCGATGTCGGGGAGGCGGACGTCGAGCAGGACGAGGTCGGGTGCTGCGCGTGCGATGAGTTCGAGGGCCTGCCGGCCGGTCGAAGCGGCGCTCACCCGGAACCCGGCGAACTCCAGCGCCATGGTGAGCATGCCCCGGACGCTGTCCTCGGCGTCGACGACGAGGAGGCGCGCGGAGACAGGGGTGGTCATGTCCTGCCCCTTCGTGCTTGAGTTATCAACATCTACGGAACGTATCGTCACACATACCGATGGGTAACTGAACTTGCCAGAGGCAGGGCCGCACACGGCCGAACGCCCCGGACCGTCACAGGTCCGGGGCGTTCGCGAAGTTCCCTGCTCGACCCCCTAGTCGCAGGGGTGACCGTTCAGCGTGAACCCGTACGGTGCCGTGTTCTTGCCCTCCCAGGACGCGAGGAACCCGAAGGAGAGCGTGCCGCCCTCGGCGACCGACCTGTTGTAGTCGGCGGCGGTCGCGATGACCCGCGAGCCCATCTGCGCGACGGACGCGTCCCACATCTGGTCGACGTGCTGGCCGTCCTTGAAGGACCAGGACACGTGCCAGTCGGTGAGCTTCTCGACGGTCGTGACGGTGACGGTCGCCTGGAAGCCGTCGGGCCACTGGTTGACGAGGTCGTAGGTGACCGCGCACAGCGCGCCGCCGTCCCCGGAACCGGAAGCCCCGCCGGCCCCACCCGTCCCACTGTCCGGCGAGGACGGGCTCGGCGACGCCGCGGCCGACGAAGTCCCCTGCGGCTCCGGGTCGGTGCGCCCGTCCGCGCCGGACGGCGAGGGGCTGTCCGACTTCGGCGTGGGCGTCTCGAAGGAGGGCACGCCCCCCACGCCCCCGACGACCGGCGTGGAGTCGGTCGGCGTCCCCCGCGATGCCTTCTCGTCGCGCGTGTCGCCCCCGCCGAACGGCATCAGCGACACGCCGAGCGCCAGGACCGACACCAGGACGGCGGCCACGAGCAGCCCGCCGCGCAGTGCCTTCGCCTTGGCCGCAGCGGCCTGGGCCGCCTCGCTCTCGGGGTCGTTCAGGTCGGGCCGTCCGGCGCCGAGCCGTACCTCGGCGGCGCGCCGGCGGCGCTCCAGGTAGGCGAGGCCGCCCCAGCCGATGACGCCGCCCGCGAGCGCGGCGGGCAGTCCGCCGCCGTGCAGGCGCAGACACGCGGCGGCCTCCGCGCACTCGACGCAGGTCGCGAGGTGGCGGGAGAGGTCCTCGGGCGTGTCGGCGGTGGTCGAGCGGGTGACCGCGTCGAGGAGGCGGACGTAGGAGCGGCACTCCGCGTCGAGCGGCGTGTCGAGGTGGTTGCGGTGGCAGCGGTCCCGGAACAGGCCGCGTACCTCGCCGAGTTGCTCGGCGGCGTCCTGCGGGTCGAGGCCGAGGCGGCGGGCGACGGCGCGCAGCGGGAGCGCCTCGACCTCGGCGAGCCACAGCAGCGCGGCGTCCGGTTCCTGCATGTCGCGCAGGCCGCGCAGGGCGATGGGGCGGCTCAGGGGCGGGCCGGTGTAGCGGGCGGCCTTGTCCGAGTTGAGCCACAGGCGCAGGTCGGGGTCGAGGCGGTGCCCGTGGCCGCCGGCCTCCCAGCCGGCCGCGGTGGTGCGGACGGCCGTCAGCAGCAGGGGTATGCGGGGCAGCCGGGCGGAGCGGCGGCCCATGCTGCGGGTGCCGTCCTCGGCGGCGCGGGCCTCGCGGATGCCGAGCGCGAACGCCTCACGGGCCAGCTGGTGGGCGGCGGTCGAGCCGGCCGTGCACAGGTCGGCGTACGAAAGGACGGCGTCCCAGCACTCGGAGAACAGCGCGGCTTCCGCGGCGTCCTTCGGGGTCGGCAGGTCGGGCATGGGTCTCCTGCATTCGAATGCGAGGTCAACTCACCATAGCGGTAAAGGAGTTGGGGGGAACCTCGCGGCAGGGCCGAAGCTTTTCACGTCATCCGCACAACTGACAAGCGCGGTATTCAAAAGCGCGGCCGACACCGTACGAGAGACCCGACTTCCGGTCCTTCATACGGCGCCGGCCGCGCCGATGCTCACCTCGTGCCCCATCCGTTACACAGACCCGGCACGGCAAGCGCTTACCGTACCGCTGCTCCGTCCTGCGCCGGGAGGCTGTCCATGAAGGAGCTCACCGAGAAGACGGCGCGGCCGGGGCCGGGCTCGCCGTAGCCGGGCGGGGAGGAGAGGCCGAAGTCCTCCATCGTCTGCCGGTACGCCTGGAGCAGGCGGATGTGGTACTCCAGCGGGGCGCCCGCCGGGTTGGCCTTGCCGAGCGGGGTCGTCGGCTCCGGGCACCAGGTCGTGAACCGGGGGGTGATGCCCTGCGACATGAAGAAGCGCAGGCCCTCCGTGGTGGAGGCGATCGCCTCGTCGACCGTCTTGAAGCCGAACGGCTCCGCCATCTCCACGCCGGCCACGAAGTTGGGGATCACGTTGCGGGCGCCGAAGATCTCCGCCGAGTCCAGGATGCGGCGGTGCCACTCGTCGCGGCCGACGTACCGCTCCTTTCCGGGGCAGTACATCTTGAACAGGTACTCGTCCCACACCTCGTAGTTGGGGTGGTAGATCTGCACGCCGTAGTCCTTGAACCGCTGGACGTCGTCCTTCGGCAGGGCCTGCGCGACGACCTTGCCGATCCAGCGGCCCGGGAAGCGCTCCTCGATGGCCTTCGCGTAGTGGCCGTAGAAGTCGGCCTCGTCGCGGCCCGAGACGGTCTTGGTGATCGCGCCGCCGGTCAGCGTGTAGGCGGTGGACGCCTTCGCCGTGTCGTACCGGTCGATGATCTCCAGCGCCTCCAGGACCTCCTCGACGTCCTTGACGCCGGTGTAGGGGCGGCCGGCCGCCTTGTGCTGGCGCCAGTTGTGGTTGATGTCGCAGTACTGGCACTCCTCCTTGGCGCCGAAGTACTGGCACACCCGGAAGACCGTCAGGTAGATGAGATAACCCCACTGGATCGTCGGCGCGACCTCCATCACCGACTTCCCGTTGGAGAGCTTGTGCCGGTAGTACTCCGGCATCGGCGGCACCCCGACGTCCGCGATCCGCTTCCCGTCCAGGTACAGCCCGAGCATCCCCGAGTCGTCGGCCGCGACCCGGTACGGCGAGGCCGGGTTGACCCGCACGGACACGACCGTCCGCCGCAGGTCGTACGGCCCACCGGTGAGGATGATCTCCTCCGGCGGCCTCCGCAGCGCGGCCTCCCCCAGTTCGGGCAGGGTCCCGTGGTCGAACGAGAAGATGAAGTACGACTTCGGCTTCACCTCCCCGCCCTCGTTGTCGCTCAGCGCGGAGGGGTCGAAGGCCACTCCCCCGCGCAGCAGGTCCTCCTTGAAGACGGCTTCCCGAGGAACCTCAGGAAACCGCTCCATCAGATCCTCGACCAGCGCGGTACGGCTGCCCATCCCGTCACTCCTCCCGCTACACACGTACGACTCCTCACGGTATGCCCCCGCGAGGGGTGACGTGGGGGCGGGGTCCCTTTAGGGGACCGGCAGGATTTCCCGACGAACGATTTCATAGGCCACACACCTATTTCCTATACGCCGCTCCGCGCCCCCTCCGGCACAATTCCCCGCCCCTCTTTCCGCCCGCCGACAATACGCGGCGCCAGCATTCCGGTGACCGCGCACGAGCCCCGCGCCGAGTCCGAACCCGCCCAGATACCGCCCGGTGGCATGCTCCGGCACGAACGCGAACGACCCAGCGACGGTATCCATGACGACCCCGGAAATGATCAAGATCCCGGCGCTCCACCCCGGAACTCCGGCCGCCGCCGAAATGATCAAGCGCCAACGCATTGGCCACGACGAGGAGTTGATACGCCCCGACACTCCCGACCTGTACCACCC
>NZ_LIRL01000968.1 GCF_001419795.1 Streptomyces niveiscabiei | reverse complement strand
CGTGCCGCGCCGGCGAAACCCCTGCCCACGAGACACCTCCGGGAAAGGGCGCAGCCCCTCGACACACCACTCCCCGACCGTCCCCCACCCCTCCGCGCACTCCTCGGCCGGTCCCCGATCCGCTCGCCCCCGTATTGACACCGCACTGGTCCAGACCGCACGGTGATCCGCGGAACGGCGGGTACGGCGCGAAGGGGCTCGGGGATGGGTGGGTCAGGGGTCGGTGAGCGGTTCTTCGAGGCCGCCCTCGCACTGCTGGAGCGCGTGCGCGCGGAGGAGGCCGGCGCGATCGAGGCGGCGGGCGAGCTGCTCGCGGACACCGTCGTCGCGGGAGGCCGCCTGTTCGCCTTCGGCGCGGGCCACTCCTCGCTCGCCGCGCAGGACCTCGTCTACCGCGCGGGCGGCCTCGCGGTGATGAACCTGCTGTCCGTGCCGGGCCTGGTCGGCGTGGACGTCCGGCCCGCGACGCTCGGCTCCGCGCTGGAGCGTGTGGACGGCCTCGCCCAGGTCGTCCTGGAGACCTCGCCCCTGCGCGCGGGCGACGCGCTGATCGTCGTGTCCCTGTCGGGCCGCAACCCGCTCCCCGTGGAGATGGCCCTCCACGCGCGCGCACGCGGAGTGAAGGTCATCGGCGTCACGTCGCTCGCGTACGCGCGCGAGACATCCTCCCGCCACTCCTCGGGCACGTTCCTCAAGGACCACTGCGACCTGGTCCTCGACTCCAAGATCCCGGTCGGCGACGCCGAGTTGACCCTCGCCGGCATCCCCGCCCCCTTCGCGCCCGCCTCCACGGCCGTCACCTCGGCCCTCCTCCAGGCGGTGGCGGCGACGACGGCCGCCGCCCTGGCCGCACGCGGCGTGGAACCGCCCCTCCTGCGCTCGGGCAACGTCGACGGCGGCCACGAGTGGAACGCGCGCGTGCTGGAGGAGTACGGCGACCGGATCTTCTACCGGAGCTGAGCGACGGACCCCGCTGGACCCGCTAGCTCGGCCCCTCCCCCGTCGCCCCCGCCAGGTCCAGCGCCGCCGCGATCCGTACGGCGACGTCCTCCGCGTACGTCGTGTCGGCGCGCTCGAAGGCGGTACGCCCGCGCCCGCGCAGGAAGGTGACCGCGCCGAGCGTGCGGCCCCGGCTGCGCAGGACGGTGGACAGGGCGTGGACGGTGTCCTCGGGCCACTGGCGCGTGCGCGCCCAGACGCGGGCCTGGTCGGCGGGGAGGCCGGCGGCTCCGGCGCGGACGGTGCCCGCGCGGGCGACGCACTGGAGCGCCGGGTGGCCCTCGGGGTAGCCGACGGGGAGCCCGGGGTGGGCGCTCAGGGCGCTCGGCCCGGGGCCGCCGACGGGGGTGGCGGCGACGCGCACGAGCCGTACGGGCGTGACGAGGTCGCCGTCCGCGCGCGGGCTGCCGTGGACGCGGTCCAGGTAGGCGTGGTCGGCGAAGCCGGCGAGCGCGAAGTCGAGGTGGACGGTCGCGGCCTCGGCGGGGTCCTCGCACTCGGCCGCAGCACGCGCGGCGCGGTGCAGCTGGTTGGCGCGGAAGCGCAGCAGGGACGCCTCCTGCTCGCCCTGCTTGGCCTCGGTGACGTCCTGGAAGAGCCAGCCGACGCCGAGCGGCACGGGCTCCTCCGCGAGCGGCGAGGAGAGCCGTACGAAGCCGCTGCGCCAGCAGCGCCGCTTCTCGCCGTCGGGGGTGCGCACGCCGATCCACATCTCGGCGGGCGCGGGCGGGGCCCCCTCGGCGAGGACGTGCGTGAGGGCGCTCTCCAGCTCCTGGACGCCGTACGTGAGCAGTTCGCCCAGCGGGCGGCCCAGGACGGCCGTACGGCCCGTGCCGAGCGCCCGCGCGGCGTGCGTGTTGACGACGGCGGGGCGCAGGTCGGCGTCGATCAGGACGACGCCCCAGGAGGCGTCCTCGAACAGGGCCTCGCTGAGCGCGATGGACCGCTCCAGGTCGATCTGCGCGTGCACCTCGCTGAAGGCGCAGTACAGCCCGGCGGGCTTGCCGTCGGGCCCGCGTACGGCGGACGACTGGGTGCGTACGAGGACCCGGCCGCCGTCCTTGGTGAGGAGCGCGAACTCGTGCACCTGGCGCCCGGCCGCGTGCATGGCGGCCATCAGCCGGCCCTCGACCTCCTCGGCGTCCGCGCTGCGCACCGCCCAGCCCGCGAAGCCGCGCCGGCCCACCGCCTCCTCGGCGCTCCACCCGAGGATGCGCTCCGCCTCGCGGTTCCAGTGCGTGACGACCCCGTCGGCGTCGAACGCGCACAGTGCCGCGTCCATGCCGTCCAGCAGCGCGGCGAGCAGGTCGAACCCGTACGGCCCGTCCCTGCCGGGCTCGTCCGGGCCCAGCTCGTCGGTGGTCCCCCTACGCCGGGAAGCGCTCACCTGGACCCCCTGCCAGCGTCGGTTCGCTCACTCGCCCTTCATTCAACTGGAACGTGACTCAGCCCACACGGTGTTCCCGGAAGCCGGTCCGAGATTCGGAATCCTCAGATCGACCCACCAGTCGTCACTCCCGTCCTCCAGGGTGTAGCGCTCGATCTCGGCGAACCCTCGCGCGCGGGCGAAGTCCAGCCCGTCGGTGTTCACGGCCAGTACGCACGTCTCGACGGCCTCGGCACCGAGGCCGCGCGCGTACGCGAGGGCGTGCCGGTACAGCGTGCTGCCGTATCCGCGCCTGCGGAACTCGGGCAGTACGCGCGCGATGACGGTCGCCGTCCGGTCCTCCTCGCGCGGGGGCCGGACCGTCGAGCAGCCGACGAGCACGTCACCGGCGTAGGCGTTCTCCAGCCGGTAGCGTCCCGCGCGCTCCTCGCCCTCGGGCAGGGACAGCGCGGCGGGCGGCACGACGGTGTTGTGGACGTGCCGCCACTGTTCCCATTGGTGTTCGCCCACGGCGGGTTCGATACGGATGCCGATCACACGGAGAGCCGAACACGCACCCGCACGCGTGTCAACGCGAGACGCCCACCCCTTCGAGGAGCCCCACATGATCGACACAGGCCTCTCCGGCAAGAACGTCCTGGTGACCGGGGGCGCGGGAAACATCGGCGGGGCCATCAGCCGCGCGTTCGCCGCGCAGGGCGCGCGCGTGGCGGTCCACTACCTCCCCGGGGAGGCGCCCGCGCCGGACGGCGTCTCCTGGGCCCACGTCACGCCGGACGGGGCGGCGGCCGTGGCGCTGGCGCGGGAGCTGGGCGACGGCTCCTTCGCGACCGGCGCGGACCTGTCGCACGCTCAGGACCTGCCCCGCCTGCTCGACGCCGTCACGGAACGGCTCGGCTACGGCACCTCCACGGCGGCTCTGGAGGCCCTCACGCGGGCTCTGGCGCTCGATCTGGGGCCGCGGGGCATCCGGGTCAACGCGGTCGTTCCCGGGCCCGTACAGACGGGCTGGATGGACGAGGCGCTCGCGGAGCGGGTGGCGGGGCAGGTGCCGCTCGGGCGGGTCGGGGAGCCGGGCGACATCGCGGACGCGGTGGTGTTCCTCGCGTCGCACCAGGCGCGGTGGATCACGGGGCAGGTGGTCCAGGTCGCGGGCGGGCACGCGCTGTGACCCGGGCGCGCGAGTCGTGCCGAAAAACCGGTTGAGGTGTCCCGGCGGTGGTTCCTAGGGTGTGGGGCACACGAGAAGGGAGGTGGTTCGGCAGATGTATGGAAACCGGACGCGTGAGGTGACTGCGGGCTAGCGCCCGTCACCCGCAGTGCGGTGCCGGACTCGCGCGTGAGCGTTGCGCGCCGCCGGCCCAGTCCCAAAGCAGTCACCCGACCCGCGAGTCGCCGGTACGTCCGGCCGGCTCCTCCACGGAGGAACCCGACTCGCGGGTCGCCTGCGTTCCCGGAGGATTTCCGGGGAGTGACCTGCGCCACGTACGAATCTTTCGCCGAGCGGTAACCTCGGGTTCATGCTTCCGCTCGTCCGACGCCGCCACGTGGACTACGTCCGCGTCACGAGCATGGGCTGTCGACGCTCCGTCTGAGCCTCCCGCCCGCATTCCCGGCCGCCTCACACGGCTTTCGCCTCCTGCTCACCCGGCACCCGCGCCCGCGCCCCACCCATGGCGGCGGGCCGGTCCCCGTACACCTACGGACGCACCATGACGAACCCGTCGTACCAGCAACTCCCGATCATCGACCTCTCCGCTGCGGACGCGGGCCCCCGCGCGCGTGCGCGACTGCACGAGCAGCTGCACAGCGCGGCGCACGACGTCGGCTTCTTCCAGCTCGTGGGCCACGGCGTGCCGGACGGCGAGACGGCCGCCCTGCTGACGGCGATGCGCCGCTTCTTCGCGCTGCCGGAGGCCGAGCGCCTGGCCCTGGACAACGTGAACTCGCCGCACTTCCGCGGCTACACGCGCACGGGCGACGAGCGCACCGCCGGCCGCCAGGACTGGCGCGACCAGCTCGACATCGGCGCCGAACGCCCCGCGCGCGTGCCGGGCCCCGGCGAGGCGCCGTACTGGTGGCTCGAAGGCCCCAACCAGTGGCCCGCCGCGCTGCCAGAGCTGCGCACCGCCGCGCTGCGCTGGATCGACCGCCTGAGCGCCGTCTCCGCGAAGCTCCTGCGCGAGCTGCTGGCGTCCATAGGCGCCGATCCCGGCTTCTACGACTCCGCGTTCGGCGCGCACGCGCACCCGCACCTGAAGCTCGTCCGCTACCCCGGGAACGCCGGGAACGGCGCCGACCAGGGCGTCGGCGCGCACAAGGACTACGGCTTCCTCACGCTGCTCCTCCAGGACCGGGTGGGCGGTCTCCAGGTCCAGCGCGAGGACGGCCTCTTCCACGACGTGCCGCCCCTGGAGGGCGCGTTCGTCGTCAACCTGGGCGAGCTGCTGGAGGTCGCGACCGACGGCTACCTGCTCGCCACCAACCACCGCGTCGTCTCCCCGCCGACGGCCGTGGAACGTTTCTCCGTGCCGTTCTTCTACAACCCGCGCCTGGACGCGCGCGTGGAGCCGCTGGTGTTCCCGCACGCGGCGTCCGCGCGCGGGGTGACGACGGACCCGGCGAACCCGCTGTTCGCGGAGTACGGGTTCAACGAGCTGAAGGGCAAGCTGCGCGCGCACCCGCTGGTGGCGGAGCGGCACCACGCGGACCTGCTGTCCCCGGCGTAGCGCCTTGCGCGCGCGTGCCTTTCCGTCGGCCTCGCGCGCGCGTGCGCCGGTCGGCGTCAGCCGGTGAGGCCGTCGTACCCGTCGATCTCGCGCGGGTCGCGGCCCGCCGGACCGACGTACCGCGCGGAGGGCCGCACGAGCCGTCCCGTCCGCTTCTGCTCCAGGATGTGCGCCGACCAGCCCGCCGTACGCGCGCACGTGAACATCGACGTGAACATGTGCGCCGGGACCTCCGCGAAGTCGAGGACGATCGCCGCCCAGAACTCGACGTTGGTGGCGAGCACCCGGTCGGGCCGGCGGGCGTGCAGTTCGGCGAGGGCGGCCTTCTCCAGGGCCTCGGCGACCTCGAACCGGGGCGCGCCCAGTTCCCGCGCGGTACGGCGCAGCACACGCGCGCGGGGGTCCTCGGCGCGGTAGACGCGGTGGCCGAAGCCCATCAGCCGCTCGCCCCGGTCGAGCGCCTGGCGGACGTACGCGTCGGCGTCCCCCGTGCGCTCGATCTCCTCGATCATGCCCAGCACGCGCGAGGGCGCGCCCCCGTGCAGCGGGCCGGACATGGCCCCGACGGCGCCGGAGAGCGCGGCGGCGACGTCCGCGCCGGTGGAGGCGATCACGCGCGCGGTGAACGTCGAGGCGTTCATGCCGTGCTCGGCGGCGGACGTCCAGTACGCGTCGACGGCGGCGACGTGCCGGGGGTCCGGCTCGCCGCGCCAGCGGATCATGAACCGCTCGACGACGGAGCGCGCCTTGTCGATCTCCCGCTGCGGCACCATCGGCCGCCCCTGCCCGCGCGCGGACTGCGCGACGTACGAGAGGGCCATCACAGCGGCCCGCGCGAGGTCGTCGCGGGCCTGGCCCTCGTCGATGTCCAGGAGGGGCTTCAGGCCCCACACAGGGGCCAGCATGGCCAGCGCGGACTGCACGTCGACCCTGATGTCCCCGGAGTGCACCGGGATCGGGAACGGCTCGGCGGCCGGCAGGCCGGGGTCGAACGCGCCGTCGACCAGCAGGCCCCAGACCTTGCCGAACGAGACGTGCCCCACCAGGTCCTCGATGTCGACGCCCCGGTACCGCAGGGCGCCGCCCTCCTTGTCCGGTTCGGCGATCTCCGTCTCGAACGCGACGACTCCTTCGAGACCGGGTACGAAGTCGGACATCAGGCGGCTCCTCGATGTGTGGGGCGGGCGGGTGC
>NZ_LIRL01000967.1 GCF_001419795.1 Streptomyces niveiscabiei | reverse complement strand
CGCCGCGCTCCGGAGGTGGCCCGCACCAGGTCGGAGTAGACCCCGGCGATCCGCTCCTCCAGCCGCGCGGCGAGCCGTACGGCGGTGGAGGGCCCGTCGACGGGGAACGGCAGCGCGTACCCGGCGTTCGCGGCGACCGGCTCGCCGCCGAGGTCCCGTACGGCCCGCGCGAGCGCGTCACGCCGGGCCCGGTGCGCGTCCCACGCGAGGCGCGCCTCACCCCGCCGGGCCTCTCCGACCTGGCCCCCGACGACCCCGTACCCGTACACGGCCGCGTGCTCGGCGGCCAGCGCGGCCTGGAGGGCGTCCAGTTCGGCGCTCATCGGGCCCCCTCCGTCAGGACGTACGCGTGCACGGCCCCGGCAGCCGCCACGGACGCGAGCAGCCGCGCCAGCTCCCCGGGCACGGTCAGCAGATCGGCCGCCCGCCGATCGGCCAACGCCCGCTCGGCGGCGGCGAGTTGGGCGAGGGCGGACTTGTCGTCGACAGGAGGCGCGGACGCCGACGCGGAAGGAGACGGGGACGCGGACGGCGACGGCGACGGCGTCCCCCCGAACGCCCCCACATGCCGGACGACCTCCGCCCGCAGCGGCGCGAGCAACCCCGAGAGCGCGGGCCGCGCGGCGAGCACCGCGTCGTACCGCCGCACGAGCCCCTGGCTGTCCCGGGCGGCCCGGGCCCGCACCCGCTGGGACGCGGAAGGCGCCCCGGAGGCGGTCTCCTCGGAGGAGGACCCGGAGGAGGAGCAGCCGGCGGCGCCGAAGAGGGCCGCGGTGGCGAGCAGGGTTCTTCGGCGCGACGGGGAGTGCGACACGTCAGACGTCCTCGGCAGACTCGTACGACAGGGAACGGGAGGGAAGACAGCAGGTGATCACGGTACCCGCGCAGGCGCGAAGTACTACGACGCACCCGCACCCGGCCCCCCTGCCGGAGGCACTCGTGGACGGCAACACCCTCCGCGACCGGATACCCTTTGACCAGACACGCGACCATCCCACAACAGCACACGCGGCCGAGGAGTCACCCGGATGAGCACCACCCAGAGCGAGAGGCTGCGAGAGCTCCTGGAACCGCTCGTCACCGCGCAGGGGCTCGACCTCGAAGAGATCGCGGTGGAGACCGTGGGCCGCAAAAGAGTGCTGAGGGTCGTCGTGGACGCGGACTCCGGCGCCGATCTGGACGCCGTCGCCGATGTCAGCCGCGCGCTCTCGGCGAAGCTCGACGAGACGAACGCGATGGGTGACACGGCCTACGACCTGGAGGTCGGCACCCCCGGCGCCGAGCGGCTCCTGAAGGAGCACCGGCACTACGTGCGCGCGCTGGACCGGCTGGTGAGGTTCCAGCTCACCGAGGGCGGCGAGGTCACCGCCCGCATCCTCGCCGTGGACGAGGAGGGCCTCGATCTGGAGGTGCCCGGCGTGAAGGGCCGCAAGGCCACCGCCCGCAGGCTCGCCTTCGCCGAGATCGACAAGGCCCGCGTCCAGGTCGAGTTCAACCGCAAGGACAAAGACGCAGACGTCACCGACGGAGACGACGTGAAGGAAGAGGAGGCGTAGCCGTGGACATCGACATGAGTGCCCTGCGGGGTCTGGTGCGGGAGAAGGAGATCTCCTTCGACCTGCTGGTCGAGGCGATCGAGTCGGCCCTCCTCATCGCCTACCACCGCACCGAGGGAAGCCGCCGCCGCGCGCGCGTGAAGCTCGACCGCGAGAGCGGGCATGTGACCGTGTGGGCGAAGGAGGACCCGGAGGACCTGGAGGAGGGTCAGGAGCCGCGCGAGTTCGACGACACCCCGTCGGACTTCGGCCGGATCGCCGCCACCACCGCGAAGCAGGTGATCCTCCAGCGCCTGCGGGACGCGGAGGACGACGCGACGCTCGGCGAGTACGCCGGCCGCGAGGGCGACATCGTCACCGGTGTCGTCCAGCAGGGCCGCGACCCGAAGAACGTCCTGGTCGACATCGGCAAGATGGAGGCCATGCTGCCGGTGCAGGAGCAGGTGCCCGGCGAGGTGTACACGCACGGCCTGCGCCTGCGCTCGTACGTCGTCCGGGTCGCCAAGGGCGTGCGCGGACCCTCGGTCACCCTCTCCCGTACCCACCCCAACCTGGTCAAGAAGCTGTTCGCCCTGGAGGTCCCGGAGATCGCCGACGGCTCGGTCGAGATCGCCGCGATCGCCCGCGAGGCCGGCCACCGCACCAAGATCGCCGTCCGCTCCACCCGCAGCGGCCTGAACGCCAAGGGCGCCTGCATCGGCCCTATGGGCGGCCGGGTGCGCAACGTCATGGGTGAGCTGAACGGCGAGAAGATCGACATCGTCGACTGGTCGGACGACCCGGCGGAGATGGTCGCCAACGCCCTGTCGCCCGCGCGGGTGTCGAAGGTGGAGGTCGTCGACCTCTCCGCCCGCTCCGCCCGGGTGACCGTGCCGGACTACCAGCTGTCGCTGGCGATCGGCAAGGAGGGCCAGAACGCCCGCCTCGCCGCCCGGCTCACCGGCTGGCGCATCGACATCCGGCCGGACACCGAGCAGCAGGACGCGCAGGCAGGGGAATAGATCACGCCGGTCAACGGCTGGATCACGTCAGTTATATCGCGGCACGTGTTCGACCCCTGACCCAAAGGGGTGAGGCCGCCGCGGGGAGGTAGACTTAACGGTGTCTGGCCGGACGCACGCCCGAACATGCCCTGAGCGCACCTGTGTGGGGTGCCGGGAGCGATCGGCCAAGGCACACCTGCTGCGCATCGTGGCGGCCGAGGGCGAATGCGTCCCCGACCCTCGCGGTACGCTGCCCGGCCGGGGCGCGTATCTGCACCCCGTCCCCGTCTGTCTCGACCAGGCGGTGCGCCGACGGGCGTTCACACGGGCCTTGCGAGCCCCGGGAGCGCTCGACACAAAGGCGTTGCGCCGATACGTCGAGCAGGCGATCGTCGTCGATGAGGCGACACCGTAAGGAAGTGGCGCGCGGACCGTCCGCGTGGCCAGGTACCCCGCGAGTTGGAAGTAGGTCGAGATTGCGATGAGCACTCGATGAGCACGCGATGAGTACGCCCATGAAGTAGCGACGGTCCGGACTGAACCCGGACCTCAAAGGAGCGAAGTGGCTAAGGTCCGGGTATACGAACTCGCCAAGGAGTTCGGGGTTGAGAGCAAGGTCGTCATGGCCAAGCTCCAGGAACTCGGTGAATTCGTCCGTTCGGCGTCTTCGACCATCGAAGCGCCCGTCGTCCGCAAGCTGACGGACGCCTTCCAGGGCGGCGGCAAGCCCGCCCCCCGCAAGGCAGCACCCAAGCCCGGCGCGCCCTCCCCGGCGACGTCGGCACGCCCCGGTCCGCCGAAGCCGGCGGCC
>NZ_LIRL01000966.1 GCF_001419795.1 Streptomyces niveiscabiei | reverse complement strand
CAACATCATCGACACCCCCGGCCACGCCGACTTCGGCGGCGAGGTCGAGCGCGGCCTGTCGATGGTCGACGCGGTCGTCCTGCTGGTCGACGCCTCGGAGGGCCCCC
This sequence comes from Streptomyces niveiscabiei, assembly GCF_001419795.1. Taxonomy (GTDB): domain Bacteria; phylum Actinomycetota; class Actinomycetes; order Streptomycetales; family Streptomycetaceae; genus Streptomyces; species Streptomyces niveiscabiei. The sequence goes on along the minus strand of NZ_LIRL01000966.1, from coordinate 2,231 downwards.
TCCCGCAGACCCGCTTCGTGCTGCGCAAGGCCCTCCAGGCCAAGCTCCCGGTCATCCTGTGCATCAACAAGACGGACCGCCCGGACTCCCGTATCGACGAGGTCGTCAACGAGACGTACGACCTCTTCCTGGACCTCGACGCCGACGAGGACCAGATCGAGTTCCCGATCGTCTACGCCTGCGCGCGTGACGGCGTCGCCTCCCTGACCAAGCCGGAGAACGGCACGGTCCCGCAGGACAGCGACAACCTGGAGCCGTTCTTCTCCACGATCCTGTCGCACGTCCCGGCCCCGGAGTACGACGAGGAGGCGCCCCTCCAGGCGCACGTCACGAACCTCGACGCCGACAACTTCCTCGGCCGTATCGCGCTGCTGCGCGTCGAGCAGGGCGAGCTGCGCAAGGGCCAGACCGTCACCTGGATCAAGCGCGACGGCTCGATGACCAACGTGCGCATCACCGAGCTGCTGATGACCGAGGCGCTCACCCGCAAGCCCGCCGAGAAGGCCGGCCCGGGTGACATCTGCGCGGTCGCCGGTATCTCGGACATCATGATCGGCGAGACCCTCGCCGACACCGAGAACCCGATCCCGCTGCCGCTCATCACGGTCGACGAGCCCGCGATCTCGATGACCATCGGCACCAACACCTCGCCGCTGGTCGGCCGCGGCGGCACCGGCAAGGGCGCCGACGCGAAGGCGGCCGTCAAGGACCGCAAGGTCACCGCCCGCCAGGTCAAGGACCGCCTCGACCGCGAGCTCATCGGCAACGTCTCGCTCCGCGTCCTGGACACCGAGCGCCCGGACGCCTGGGAGGTGCAGGGCCGCGGTGAGCTGGCGCTCGCCATCCTGGTCGAGCAGATGCGCCGCGAGGGCTTCGAGCTGACCATCGGCAAGCCGCAGGTCGTCACGAAGGACGTCGACGGCAAGACGTACGAGCCCGTCGAGCGCATGACGATCGACGTCCCCGAGGAGCACATGGGCGCGGTCACGCAGCTCATGGGCGTCCGCAAGGGCCGCATGGACAACATGTCCAACCACGGCTCCGGCTGGGTCCGCATGGAGTTCGTCGTCCCCTCGCGCGGCCTGATCGGCTTCCGTACGGAGTTCCTGACCGGGACGCGCGGTACGGGTATCGCGCACTCCATCCACGAGGGCCACGAGCCGTGGTTCGGCACGCTGACGACCCGTAACAACGGCTCGCTGGTCGCCGACCGCGCCGGCGCGGTCACCGCGTTCGCGATGACCAACCTCCAGGAGCGCGGCGTCCTGTTCACCGACCCCGGCACCGAGGTGTACGAGGGCATGATCGTCGGCGAGAACTCCCGCTCCGACGACATGGACGTGAACATCACCAAGGAGAAGAAGCTCACCAACATGCGCTCCTCCTCCGCCGACTCCTTCGAGGCGATCGTCCCGCCGCGCAAGCTGTCGCTGGAGCAGTCCCTGGAGTTCTGCCGCGACGACGAGTGCGTCGAGGTGACCCCGGAGGCGATCCGCATCCGCAAGGTGGTCCTGGACCAGCGCGACCGCGCACGCACGGCGAGCCGGGCGAAGCACAACTGACCTGACGCGAAAGGCCGGTGCCCCCCGAGAAGGGGGTCACCGGCCTTTCGCGTGCGCGGGGTCAGTCCGCCGACGGCGACGGTGAGATCTTCGCGCCCTTCCTCAGGAAGCCCATGTCCTCGAAGACCGGGGTCTGGAAGCCGAAGGCTCCCGCGTTCACCAAGTCCTTGCGGGCGGCGGTGAGTTGGGGGCGCTGGTAGAGGGGGATGGAGCCGGCGGCGGCCCAGATGCGGGAGTCGGCCTTGCGGATGAGGGAGCGGGACTCGGCGGTGTCGAGGGTGGAGATGGCCTGGTCGAAGAGCTGGTCGACCTGGTCGGTGCCGACGCGGGTGTAGTTCTGTTCGACGTTCAGGGAGCCGTCGGCCGCCGGGACCGGCTTGGAGTAGATGGGGCGGGCGTCCGTCGCGGGGAACGCCGAGGCGGGCCAGGTGTAGAGGGCGAGGTCGTACTGGCCCGAGGCGACGTGGTCCTTGAAGTAGCTCTCGTCCGGAACCTTGGCGATGTCGGTGCGGATGCCGACCTTCGTGAGCATCCGGGAGATCCGCTCGGCGACGACCCGCAGGGACTCCGAGCCGGGGCCGGACGGGACGACGAAGCGCAGGGTGAGCGCCTTGCCGTCCTTGGCGAGGGGGCCTGCGGCGCCGGCGGGGGCGGGGGTGCCCTTCGGGG
>NZ_LIRL01000965.1 GCF_001419795.1 Streptomyces niveiscabiei | reverse complement strand
CTCCCGGCCCGCCCCGCTGACCGCCTGGTACGACGAGACCACCAGCTCCCGCAGCCCGAACTCGGCGTGCAGCGCGCCGAGGGCGACGATCATCGACAGCGTCGTGCAGTTGGGGTTGGAGACGATGCCGCGCGGGCGGACCCGGGCGGCGTGCGGGTTCACCTCGGGTACGACGAGGGGTACGTCGGGCTCCATCCGGAAGGCGCCGGAGTTGTCGACGACGACCGCGCCCTTCGCGACGGCGACCGGCGCCCAGCGCGCGGCGACCTCGTCGGGGACGTCGAACATCGCGACGTCGACCCCGTCGAACGCCTCCTCCGAAAGGGCTACGACCTCGGTCTCCTCCCCGCGCACGGTCAGCTTGCGGCCGGCCGAGCGCGGGGAGGCGACGAGACGGATCTCGCCCCAGACGTCGGCGCGCTGGGAGAGGATCGTGAGCATGACCGAGCCGACGGCCCCGGTCGCTCCCACGACCGCGAGCGTCGGTCGTACGGTCATCGGACAGAGCCTCCGCTCATCGTCCGGTGCCGCCGTAGACCACGGCCTCGTCGCTGTCGGAGTCGAGGCCGAACGCCGAGTGGACGGCGCGGACGGCCTCGTTCACGTCGTCGGCGCGGGTGACGACCGAGATGCGGATCTCGGATGTCGAGATCAGCTCGATGTTCACGCCAGCGTCGGACAGCGCGGTGAAGAAGTCAGCGGTGACGCCGGGGTTGGTCTTCATCCCCGCGCCGACCAGCGAGATCTTGCCGATCTGGTCGTCGTAGCGCAGGGATTCGAAGCCGATCCCGGCGCGGTTCTTCTCCAGCGCGTCGATCGCCTTGCGGCCCTCGGACTTGGGGAGCGTGAAGGAGATGTCCGTCAGCCCGGTCGCGGCGGCGGAGACGTTCTGCACGATCATGTCGATGTTGATCTCGGCATCCGAGATCGTCCGGAAGATCGCGGCGGCCTCGCCCGGCTTGTCCGGCACGCCGACGACCGTGATCTTGGCCTCGGAGGTGTCGTGCGCGACACCGGAGATGATGGCCTGCTCCACCTTCTGGTCCCCTTGCTGTGTCTTCGCAGCGAGCGGCTCGCTGCTGACCCACGTGCCCTGCAACCCGCTGAAGCTGGAGCGGACGTGGATCGGGATGTCATACCTGCGGGCGTACTCCACACACCGATGGAGCAATACCTTGGAGCCGGACGAGGCCAGCTCCAGCATGTCCTGGAAGTGGATCCAGTCGATCTTGCGGGCCTTCTTCACCACGCGCGGGTCGGCGGTGAACACGCCGTCGACGTCGGTGTAGATCTCGCAGACCTCGGCCTGGAGCGCGGCGGCGAGGGCGACGGCCGTGGTGTCGGAGCCACCCCGGCCGAGCGTGGTGATGTCCTTCTTGTCCTGGCTGACGCCCTGGAATCCGGCGACGATCGCGATGTTGCCCCTGTCGAGCGACTCGCGGATGCGGCCGGGCGTGACGTCGATGATCCGGGCTTTGTTGTGGACGGAGTCGGTGATGACGCCTGCCTGGCTGCCGGTGAAGGACTGGGCCTCGTGGCCCAGGTTCTTGATCGCCATCGCCAGCAGGGCCATGGAGATCCGCTCTCCGGCGGTCAGCAGCATGTCGAACTCACGCCCGGCGGGCATCGGAGACACCTGCTCGGCGAGATCGATCAGCTCGTCCGTCGTGTCGCCCATCGCGGAAACGACGACGACCACCTGGTGGCCGTTCTTCTTCGCTTCCACGACCCGCTTGGCGACGCGCTTGATGCCCTCGGCATCGGCTACGGATGAGCCTCCGTACTTCTGCACGACAAGGCCCACGTGCGCTCCTCGCTCAGTTAGTCGATTGCACCGGTCAGTCTAACGAGCGTCCGAATTCCCCCTCCGGGGTATCGCATGGTGAGATATCCGACGCTCGTTTCCGGTCTGGTCCGAGGGAGCTAGTACCCAGGTACTACGGGTTACGCGCGTGATTGCTGTGAATTAAGTTTCAAGCACTAGGGTGCCGCTGTGCGCGTACTTCTGGTGGAAGACGACGAGCCCGTAGCGGAATCCCTGCGGCGCGGGCTGAAGCGGTACGGCTTCGAGGTGGACTGGGTGATGACCGGCGCCGCCGCGCTCGCCCACACCGACCCCCACGACGTCGTCCTCCTCGACCTCGGGCTGCCCGACACCGACGGACTCGACGTCTGCAAGGCGCTGCGCGCCCGCAGCGACGTACCGATCATCGTCATCAGCGCCCGCAGCGACGAGACGGACCGGGTCGTCGGGCTCGAACTCGGCGCCGACGACTACGTCTCCAAGCCGTTCGGGGTACGGGAGGTCATCGCGCGGATAAGGGCCGTCATGCGGCGGGTCCAGCCGCGTACGCCCGCCGAGGCGGGGCCCGACCGGTACGGTCCCGGCCTCACCGTCGACCGCAAGGCGGCGCGGGTCCGGCTCAACGGGGAGGAGGTGTCGCTGGCTCCCAAGGAGTACGACCTGCTCGCCTTCCTCACCGAGGAGCCGGGGGCGCTGATGACCCGGGAGCAGATCATGGAGGCCGTCTGGGACGCGAACTGGTTCGGGCCGACGAAGACGCTGGACGTCCATGTGGCGGCGCTGCGCAGGAAGCTGGCGGGAGCCATCACCATCGAGGCGGTGCGCGGGGTGGGGTTCCGGCTGGAGATCGTCGGTGGTACGGGTACTGCGGGTACTGCGGGTACTACAGGCAGTGCGGGTACTACGGGTACTACGGGTGCCCCGGGGGATACCTCGGTATGATCCGCCAGCTCATCCTCAGCTACGTACTCCTCGTCGCCGGCGCGATCGGCCTGTTCACCTTCCCCGTCGCCTTCACCCTCACCAACCAGCTCCGGGACGACACCGAGCTGTCCGTGAAGCGGGAGGCGACGACGATGGCGGTGCTGCTCAGCAACGGCGACACCGCGTCCTGCCAGGCGCTGACCCAGCTCGCCCGCGCGTACGCCAAGGAGACCAAGGACGACGTCCAGGTCACGGCGACCGCCGACTGCGCGGCCCCGCTGCCCCGCCCGAAGGCCGGCCAGGCCCTGGAGCGGGCGCTCGGCCGGGGCAAGGACACCACCGACTGGGGTTCGGACTTCATCTGGGGCGACGAACTGACGATCACCGTCCCCGCGAAGGCGCGCGGCGAGGTCGTCGGCGCCGTACGGATCGTCTACTCGACGCACGGCATGACCAACCGCCTGTGGAACATCTGGGGTTTCCGGGCCGGACTCGCCGCCGCCGTCCTCGGTGTGGCCGCCGTGATCGGCGCCGTGGTGGCCCGCCGGCTCACCCGGCCGCTGCGCCAACTCAACGACATGGCAACCAAGTTCAGCGACGGCGACCTGACAGCCCGTACCCCTGAGACGGGCCCCCAGGAGACCCGGACGCTCGCCCGCACCCTGAACCAGGCGGGCGAGCGGCTCGACACGCTGATCGCCTCGCAGCGCATCTTCGTCGCGGACGCCTCGCACCAACTCCGCACACCGCTCACGGCGTTGAGGCTTTCGCTGGACAATATCGCCGACGGCGTCGACGACGAATTCGTCCGCGAGGACGTCGAGCAGGCGACCGCGGAAGTCGTCCGCATGAGCCGCCTGGTCAACGGTCTGCTGGTGCTCGCGCGGGCCGAGGCGAAGGTAACTGCCGCGGAACCGCTGCCACTTGCCGAGATCGTGAACGAACGACTGGCGGTGTGGAGGCCGGCCGCCGACGAACGCGGAGTCACCATCGCGCTCGTGGGGGGAAGTGTCGACGACCGGCCGCTCGTGTTGGCCGCCCCCGGTCACCTGGACCAGGTGCTGGACAACGTGCTCTCCAACGCCCTGGAGGTCTCGCCTGACGGTGGCACCATCACCGTCAAGTGGGGCACCGCCCGCTGGGATTCGGGCCAGCGGACGGTGGTCCTGTCGGTCCTGGACGAGGGACCGGGCATGTCGGACCAGGAGAAGTCGAGGGCGTTCGACCGCTTCTGGCGGGGCCAGGGACTCACCGGCCGGGGCGGTTCGGGGCTCGGCCTCGCCGTCGTCAAGCAACTCGTGACGGACGACGGAGGCACGGTGGCCCTGAACGACGCTCCCGGTGGTGGCCTGTGCGTCTCGATCAGCCTTCGGGCATCTTCGAGGAGTGGTGGTTGACGATCTTCCAGTCGCCGTCCCGCTGCTTCTCGTACTCGTAGGTGTAGCGGGCCTTGACGACGCTCTTCGCGCCCGTCTTCGGGTCGGTGAGCGTGAACTGGTAAATGCCGGTGTCTATCGCGGAGTTGTCGTCGAGCACGTTCACGATCGTCGTGAGCTTCTTGCCGACGGGCTTGTTGGCGAGGAAGTGCTCGAAGTAGTCGACGATGCCGGCGTGGTCGGTGCGGATCTTGTTCGACACCGTCGGCAGCAGGACCGCGTTGTCCGCGTAGAGGTCGGCGACCTTCTCCGCGTCGCCGGTCCTCAGCGTGGCGTTCCAGGTGGTGAACAGGCCGGAGATCTGCGCCTTCGTCGCCCTCTTGGACTGGGGCTTGTGCTCGGGGCCGGCGAAGCTGACGCCGGCGCCGATGCTCCCGGCGACGACGAGCGAGGCCGTACCGATGACGAGGGCTCTCTTGCTGACGGGGCGAGGACGGCGACGGTTCATCACAACTCCAGTGCGTCTGGGGCTAGTTCGCTTCCTTCCGGTTCTCCTGTGGAGGAAGTGACTCCAGACTCCCGTTTCACCGGTTAGCGCCCGTGCAGCCGTCGTACAGGAGAGATCCAGGACCTCTCCAAAACTCGATCACCCTCACGCTGTGTGCTTGCCGGCGCGGTCGCGGACCAGGCTGACACCGGCGCCGAGGGAGACGACACCCATGCCCACGGCCGTCATCACACCCTGCGTGCCGTCGACCACGAAGGGTGCGGCAGCGGCTACGACCAGGTTGAACAGGAAGAGGAACCACAGGACGGGGCGGGAGGAGAGCAGCGACTTCATGGAAAATCCCTCGTTCCGGAATCTCGGGTGGGGTTGACCTTGCGTGATCGACGATCCCGTCTTCCGGGGCGCGGAACGAGAGAGCCCACACCCCTACCTGGGGTGTAGCGGGCTACACCCCAGGTAGGGGGTCCGGGTACGGTCGCCGCATGGATGTTCTGCGCTACGTGGCTTTCGGCACCGGTCCCTCGGGCGGCAACCCCGCCGGAGTGGTCCTCGACGCGACCGGGCTGGACGACGCGGCCATGCTGGCCGTCGCCGCCGAAGTCGGTTACTCCGAGACGGCGTTCGCGGTTCCCTCGGGTGAAGGGGCCCTGGACGTGCGGTACTTCAGCCCGCTCGCCGAGGTGCCGTTCTGCGGGCACGCGACGATCGCGCTGGCCGTCGCACACGCCGACCGGCACGGGACGGGGCTGCTGCGGCTGCGCACCCCTGCGGGCGAGGTGTCCGTCAACACCTCGGTGGACGAGGGGGGTTCGACCGTGGCGACGCTGGAGAGCGTGCCGCCGCGCACCGCCGAGCTGACGCCTGACGACCTCTCCGAGCTGCTCGCGGCGCTGCGCTGGAAGGCCGACGACCTCGACCCCGCGCTACCGCCGCGCGTGGCGTACGGCGGCGCCTGGCACCCCGTCGTCGCCGTCGCCGAGCGGGGCCGGCTCGCCGATCTGGACTACGACATGGGGGCGCTCGGCGAGCTCATGGCCCGCCGCTCGTGGACGACCGTCGCGCTGGTGTGGCGGGAGTCGGAGACCGTCTTCCACGCGCGGAATCCCTTCCCACCGGGGGGAGTTGTGGAGGATCCGGCGACGGGCGCGGCGGCTGCCGCGTTCGGGGGGTATCTGCGGGAACTCGAACTGGTCGACGTGCCCGCGACTTTGACGATCCATCAGGGGGTGGACATGGGGCGGCCCAGCAGGCTCACGGTGACGGTTCCCCGCGACCTGGGCAGCGGGATCGGGGTGACGGGGACGGCGGTCTCCATCTGATCCCCGTCCGAGTGCGCCGAGGGGTGGGCGCGGGCGGTCCGCCCGGTGGCGCCCACCCCTCGATGTCCCTCCGGGGTACCCCCGGTACCCCCTACTTCGGGGCCTTCAGGCCCAGCGGCTGCGCGATCTCCTCCGTCATCACGCGGCCCGCCTCGATCTCCAGGGTCTCGTCGCCCACGGCCTGGTCGGTGTCGAGGCCGTCCAGCTCGGCGAGGGGCTGGTCGAGGCGGATGTGCGCGAGGACCGAGTGCAGGGCGCGCAGGGTCGCCGAGGCCGTCGTACCCCAGTTGGAGAAGTACGAGAACTGCCACCACCACAGCGCCTCGGTCGTACGGCCCGCGCGGTAGTGGGCCATGCCGTGGCGCAGGTCGGTGATGACGTCGGCGAGGTCGTCGGAGATGCGGGCCGGGACCGGGGCCTTGCGGGGCTCGTACGGGTCGAAGACCTCGGAGTAGACGTCGACCGGCTCCAGGAGGCGGGCGAGGTTCTCGCGGAGTTCGTCGACGTCGGCGTCCGGGCCCGCGTCGGGCTCGTACCGCTCGTCCGGGACGATGTCCTCATGGGCGCCCAACCGGCCGCCGGCCAGCAGGAGTTGGCTGACCTCCAGGAGGAGGAACGGGACCGCGGAACCGGGTTCGTCGCCCTTGGCGACCTCCGTGACCGCGACCAGGAAACTCTCCACCTGGTCGGCGATCTGGACCGCGAAGTCGTCCGGGTTCAGGCCGGTCGCGTGCAGCGTGGCGTCGGGCATCGTGACGTCAGACATCTAGGAGTCGTCTCCCCTCGAAGGCGCGGCCGAGGGTCACCTCGTCCGCGTATTCCAGGTCGCCACCCACCGGGAGGCCGCTGGCCAGGCGGGTGACCTTCAGGCCCATGGGCTTGATCATGCGGGCGAGGTACGTCGCCGTCGCCTCACCCTCAAGGTTGGGGTCGGTCGCGAGGATGAGCTCGGTGACCGTGCCGTCCGCGAGGCGGGCCAGGAGCTCCCTGATCCTCAGGTCGTCGGGTCCTACGCCCTCGATGGGGCTGATCGCGCCGCCCAGGACGTGGTACTTGCCGCGGAACTCCCGCGTGCGCTCGATCGCGACGACGTCCTTCGGCTCCTCGACCACGCAGATCACCGTGGCGTCGCGGCGGGGGTCGCGGCAGATGCCGCACAGCTCTTCCTGCGCGACGTTTCCGCAGGTCGCGCAGAAGCGGACCTTCGCCTTGACCTCCAGCAGGGCGTGCGCGAGGCGGCGTACGTCCGTCGGTTCCGCCTGGAGGATGTGGAAGGCGATCCGCTGCGCGCTCTTGGGACCGACGCCGGGCAGCCGACCCAGCTCGTCGATGAGGTCCTGGACCACGCCTTCGTACAACGGACTGCCGTCCTTCCTGGGGTTCCTTCAGTGCGTACGGTAGTTGCCGGGTGCCCCTCCCAGAAAGGCGACCGGCGTGAACAGACCGGTCGGGCCCCGGGGAAGTAGTCCCCGGGTAGTAC
>NZ_LIRL01000964.1 GCF_001419795.1 Streptomyces niveiscabiei | reverse complement strand
CCCCCAAGAACGCCCTCCTCCCCACCCCCCAGAAAACCCTCCCCAAGATCCAGACAGACGGCACGATCACCTCCCCCAAGATCGCCAAGGACCCGGCAAAGGACCAGAGGGCGAACCAGACGGAGAAGCCGAAGCAGGAGGACGGAACCCTGCCGGGGGGAACGACGCCGACGAACACAGGGGGCAACCAGGACACGCGCCGGAAGTCGAGGCGCAGGAAATCGGGCCCGGGTTCTGATGTCCCTAAGGGCAGCGGACCCCAGGGGCGCGGGGCTGTGTCTATTTGCGGCTCCGCCGCGGGGCGCGACAAGCCACGATGGCGCCGCACCCGCCAATCCACAACACGAGGCACCCACGGCCCGCGGTCCTTCCTCCGCCGCCCGAGGAGGACAGCCAAATGACCGGCAACACCTTCTCCGTCTCGGGCTACGGCCCAGACCGCGCAGGCTGGACCAGGATCTTCGCCCGCGACTCGCTCGCAAGACGCCTCGACTGGCCGATACTGCTCTCCGCCCTGGCCCTCTCCTGCATCGGCTCCCTCCTGGTCTTCTCCGCGACGCGAAACCGCACGGAGATCAACCAGGGCGACCAGTACTACTTCCTCCTCCGCCACCTCATGAACACCGGCATCGGCCTGGCACTGATGATCGGCACGCTCTGGCTCGGCCACCGCACACTGCGCAACGCGGTGCCGATCCTGTACGGCCTCTCCGTGTTCGGCATCCTGCTCGTGCTGACCCCCCTGGGGTCGACGGTGAACGGCGCCCACTCCTGGATCGTGCTGGGCGGCGGCTTCTCCCTCCAGCCCTCGGAGTTCGTGAAGATCACGATCATCCTCGGGATGGCGATGCTGCTCGCGGCGAGGGTGGACGCGGGTGACAAGCCGTACCCCGACCATCGGACGGTGCTCCAGGCACTGGGCCTCGCGTCCGTGCCGATGCTGATCGTCATGCTGATGCCGGACCTGGGGTCGGTCATGGTGATGGTGATGATCGTGCTCGGCGTCCTGCTCGCGTCCGGCGCGTCGAACCGCTGGATCTTCGGCCTCCTCGGCGCGGGCGCGACCGGTGCGCTCGCGGTGTGGCAGCTCGGGATCCTCGACGAGTACCAGATCGCGCGGTTCGCCGCGTTCGCCAACCCCGAGCTGGACCCGGCGGGCGTCGGCTACAACACGAACCAGGCCCGCATCGCGATCGGCTCCGGCGGCCTCACGGGCTCCGGCCTCTTCCACGGCTCCCAGACGACGGGCCAGTTCGTCCCCGAACAGCAGACGGACTTCGTCTTCACGGTCGCCGGCGAGGAGCTGGGCTTCGTCGGCGCGGGCCTGATCATCCTCCTCCTCGGCATCGTCCTCTGGCGGGCCTGCAAGATCGCCCGCGAGACGACGGAGCTGTACGGCACGATCGTCGCGGCCGGCATCGTCGCCTGGTTCGCCTTCCAGGCGTTCGAGAACATCGGCATGACCCTCGGCATCATGCCGGTCACCGGCCTGCCGCTGCCCTTCGTGTCGTACGGGGGTTCATCGATGTTCGCGGTCTGGGTGGCGGTGGGGCTGCTCCAGTCCATCAAGGTCCAGAGACCCATGTCGGCGTAAGCCTCCGGCGGCGGGGCGGTCGAGAGGGCAGCCGGGGCCGCCGTCCGGGACCCGGCCAGTGTTCTCGGCGCCGCATGCATGGCTGGCGCCGGTTTCGGGGGCGGCCCCGGGCGGGGCCGGCGTGCGGTGGGCGTGGTGCGGTCGTACCGCCCTTGCGCCCCCGCCCGTAC
>NZ_LIRL01000963.1 GCF_001419795.1 Streptomyces niveiscabiei | reverse complement strand
ATCACGGCGTCCCCGGCGACGGGTCCCGCGTCGCCGGGGACGCCGTGATCGGCGCCGACGGCATCCGGTCCGCCGTACGCGGGCAACTCCTCGGCGACGGGGAGCCGCGCGTGTCCGGGCACACCATCTACCGGTCCGTCATCCCCATGGACGGCGTGCCCGAGGAACTGCGCGCCAACGCCGTGTGCCTGTGGGCCGGGCCGCAGTGGCACTTCGTGCACTACCCCATCAGCGAGGGGCGGGAGCTGAACCTCGCCGCGACCCGCGACGACGGCGCCCTGACGGCCGTCGCCGGAGAAGCCGTCGAACGCGGCGTCGTCCTCGGGGAGTTCCCCGAACTCGGCGAGATCGCCGGGCGGTTGCTGCGGCTCGGGAACGGGTGGCGGCGCTGGGTGCTGTGCGACCGGGACCCCGTCGACACCTGGGTGGACGGCCGGGTCGCGCTCCTCGGCGACGCCGCGCACCCCATGCTCCAGTACGCCGCGCAGGGCGCCTGCCAGACCCTCGAAGACGCCGTGCTGCTCGGCGAGTTGCTCGGCCCGCAGATCGCCGCCGCCGCGCTGCCCGCCCGGCTCGGCGCGTACGCCGCACTGCGCCGCAGCCGCGCCGCCCGCGCCCAGCTGATCGCGCGCGAGATGGGACGGCAGGTCTACCACCCCGCCGGGGTCGAGGCGAAGGCGCGGAACGCGGAGCTGTCCGCGCTCAGCGCCGACGAACTCCACGGGAAAGTCGAATGGCTGCACGGGGACCGGGAATTCCAGCGGACCGCGTGAATATCACTGCGCACAGAAGGGAAAGCGAAATGGCAACTGATTACGAGCGCCCCGGAGTCACCACATTCCAGGTGCGCGCCGAGATTTTCGTCGCCGCGCCCGCCGACAAGGTGTACGAGGTCGTCAGCGACCTCGGACGCAGCGGCGAATGGAGCCCGGAGTGCCAGGGCGGCACCTGGATCAAGGGCTCGCCCTCCACGGTCGGCGCGGTCTTCGAGGGCAAGAACCTGCGCGGCGCCGAGGCCGTGCCGTGGGCGCCGGTCATCCGGGGCGAGTGGTCGACCCTCTCCGAGGTCGTCGAGGCCGTCCCCGGCTCCGTGTTCCGGTGGATGATCCTCACCAGTGCCGGGGAACCGCAGGAGAGCACCTGGTCCTTCGAGATCTCGCCCGCCGAGGGGGGCGTCGTCCTCGTCCACCACTACCGGCTGGGGCGGCTCACCGAGGGGCTGTCGAAGATCTTCGCGTCCCTTGACGAGGCGGGGCGGGAGCGGTTCGTGAAGGAGTGGAACGCGAAGCTGGCGGTGGACGTGGAACGGACGGTGGCGGGGATCAAGAGGGTGATCGAAGGGGCGTGAGCGAGGCTGCCCCCGTACCCGGAAGGCCCGGCGTGACGCCGGGCCTTCTCGTCGTACCAGCCGCTTGTACGCCCTCTAGAGCTGCACGGGTACGGCCTTCGCCCCCGACTCGAACAGCGCCTCCACGGCCCGCGCCTGCCCCACCGCGTCCGCACGGCCGTACGGAGCGGGCCGGCCCTCCGCTATCGCGCGGGACACGTCGTCGAAGAGGATCCGGGAGACGGCGTACGACTCACCGCAGCGGTACGCCCCCTCCGGGTCCACCGGCAGGTACTCGCTCACCGGGTCCGCGTGCGGCGGCGGGCCCTGGCGCTGGAGTTCGACACGGGTGATGTCCCGGCAGAACCAGGGGTCCTCCAGGACCAGCCGTCCCGTCGTCCCGACCAGCTCCAGCGCGTCGCCCCGGCACACCTCCTGGCCCACCTCGAACTGCGCCAGCACATCGCCGGGCAGCCGCAGGGTCGCCGCGAAGCTGTGGTCGAGCGCGCCGGCCCGCCGCACCTCCTCCGCGTACACCCGCTCCGGCTCGCCCGCGAACATCCGGACGGCGGCCAGCGTGAACGACCCCAGATCGAGCATCCCCCCGCCCCCGCGCTCCGGGAACCGCCGGAAGTAGTCGCCGGGCAGGTTCGCGGTACAGGCGGCGTAGATGTACCGCAACTCCCCGATCACCCCGTCGTCGACGAGCCTCTTCGCCAGCCGATGCTGCGGATGATGCCGCGAGAACACCCCCTCCACACACACCCGCCCGGCCTCCTCGGCCGCGTCGAACACCCGCTGCGTATCGGCCACCGACAACGCGAGCGGCTTCTCGACGACCACATGCTTCCCGGCCCGCAACGCCCTGACCGCCCACTCGGCGTGCTCGACGGGATCCAGCGCCACGAACACGGCCTCGACACCGTCGTCCGCCAGCAACTCCTCCCGGCTGCCGTGGGCCCTGGCGATGTCCCACGTCCGCGCGTACTCCCGCGCGTCGTCGGCCGCCACAGCCACGAACTCCGCCGTCCGCGAGAACGCCTTCGCCTTCATGGCCACATCGGCGTACCCCCCGGTCACCAGCAGCCCCCAACGCACCTTCCGCATCCCCACAGTCCCTCCCGGGCCGGGCGGCCCTCACCACCAGCCTTGTCGAGAGGCGGGAGGGGTGGAAGGAACAGCTCCACACTCCGTCAGGTGCTCGACGCTTGAGCGGGAGGCAGCGTCGGGCGGGCGTGCGCGACGCACTCCCGGCGAAGACGAGCGGGACCTCGTGCAGCACACTGCGCAGGATGGCCGGAGTGGGGCGGCGCCTCCCCGGGATCGGGTCCGTCAAGGGGGAGTGCGGCATCGAGGCTTTCGTCGCCGAGTCCGCCGTGCATTCTGTTGTCACAGGCGGATCGCCGCCAGGCTTGCGCACCGCACCGCGCTCCTCGCCTGCTGCGGCTGCACCGGAGGGGCAAGGGGGGCACCATGGCACCGAGGCCGGGTGGTGAGACGGACAAGTTCGGCAACCGCTACGAGGGAGCCTGGACGATCAGGCACGCTCTGTACGTACTACTGGGCTCGGGCACGTCGCTCTGCGTCGAACCGGCGGGACCGCTGGGCGACGGGGTCGAATTCGTCTACCGGCACGCTCACGGGACAGAAGCGCACCAGGTCAAACGGCAGAACCGCAACGCGAACGCCTGGAACGTGACCTCTCTCCGCGGCAAAGGAGTGTGGGAGACCCTACGCGCACATGCCGACGCGGGCCGGGAGTTCCACTTCGCCTCCGTACTTCCCGCCCGCGCCCTCGGCGAACTCGCGGACCGCGCCCGACGCTCCGACGATCTCGTCACCTTCGAGACCAAGTGGCTGACCCGCGGACTCCGGGGCCCTTTCGACGCCCTCTCCTCGCCCGCCGTCTACGGCTCGGCCGCGACGGCCTGGCGGCTGCTGAAAGGGCTGTGGGTGGAGTGGCACGACGAACGGGAACTCGCGCACACCAACGCCGTCCTCGCCGAGCAGGTACTGACAGGAGCGCCGGGACGCCTGGCAGGCCTCGCTCTGGGGCAGGTCCTGCTCGACAACCTGGGAACCACTCTCGACGCCGCGGCCCTCCTCACCCGACTGGCGCCGTACGGGTTACGGCGGGTCGTGCGGGCCGACACCGTCGCGGTGTCCGACGCCGTGAGAACGGCGACACAACGGTGGGCGGCGAGTGTCGAACGTACGCTGCTGCGGCCCACGATCCCCAGGGAGGAGGCCATCCACCTGGCGACGGAGGTCAGGGAGGGCACCCGGCGACTCGCCCTGCTGACCGGAACCGCGGGCGGCGGAAAAAGCGCCGTACTGCACCAGATCTTCACCGCCCTCGAAGAGACGGCGACTCCCGTTCTCGCCTTCCGGCTGGACCGTCTGGGTCCCTTCGGCTCGACCCATGAACTGGGGCAGCGCATCGGCCTGTCCATGTCCCCGGTCAGTGCTCTCGGTGCCGTGGCGGACGGTCGGCCGTGCGTCCTCGTCGTGGATCAGCTCGACGCCGTGAGCCTGGCGTCGGGCCGTATCCCGGAGACCTTCGACGCGGTGGCGGACCTGGTGGACGAGGCCGCGGCACACCCGGGCATGCGGATGGTCCTGGCATGCCGCACGTTCGACGTCGAGGCCGACGCCCGCATCCGCAGGCTCACCGAACTCGACCACTGCACGCGCGTCGCGGTCGGGGCGCTGTCCGACGCCCAGGTGGACAGCGCCGTCACCGGCATGGGCCTGGACGTCTCCCTCCTGGCCCCGCCGCAACGCGCGTTGCTGCGCTCACCCCTGCATCTCGTTCTTCTCGAGCAGGTCTCGGACCGAGGGGAAGCCCTCCGCTTCCGCACCACCCGGCAGCTTTTCGACGCCTTCTGGGACACCAAGCAGGAGGCGTGCGCCCGGCGGCCGTCCGTCCGTTTCCACGAGGCGGTCTCGGCCGTCGTCGCCGCCATGAGCGCGCGCCGACGACTGTCCGTGCCGTACAGCGTGCTCGACACGGACGACCTCGCCGCCAGCCGGAAGATCCTGGAGTCGGAACAGGTCTGTGTGCGCGACGGTCACCAACTGGCCTTCTTCCACGAGAGTTTCTTCGACTACGCCTTCGCCCGCGAGTGGCTCCGGCGCGAGGAGAGCCTGGTCGAGTTCCTCACCGGTGGGGAGCAGGAGTTGTTCCGCCGTGGGCAGCTTCGGCAAGTGCTGGATCACCTGCGGGATCTCGATCCGGACCGATTCGCCGAGGAGGCCGAGGCACTGCTGATCAGTCCGGACATCCGCTATCACCTCAAGCACCTGACTCTGGCCGTGCTGCGTGGCCTGGACGCTCCCACCGCCATCGATTGGAGTGCCGTCGCCCGCGTGCTGGACGCACGCCTGCCCTTCCACGACCGCCTCGTCGATGTGCTCGGTGCACCCGCCTGGTTCTGCCGAGTGGACGACGAAGGGGTCTTCGAGGACTGGCTCGACAGCGCCGACAGGAGAGAGCGGGACCGGGCGGCGAGACTGCTGGTGGCTGTTGTGGATGCGCTGCCCGATCGGGTGGCCCGCCTTTTGCAACCGCACGCTGCCGACTCTGAGTACGGCGCTTGGCTGATGCGGATCGTGCCCCGCGCGCACCTTGCAGGTAGCCGACTGCTCTTCGACCTCCTGCTCGACGGCATTCGAGCGGGTCTTTTCACCGGAATCGAGCACGTTTTCTGGGTTTCGGCAGGTGAACTGGCGGCCGAAGAGCCTTGCTGGGTGGTCGAACTGCTGGGCGTACTGCTCGTGGAACGCCCGGACGCCCTCCGGCGCGACGACCGCGGGAGGGCGACGGCACTGCTGAACCGGGACTACGCGGTACTCAAGGCGGTGACTGCTGCTGCCGCCGGCGCACAGGAAGAGTTCTGCGTCCAGGTGCTGCCGATTCTCCTGACCGTCATGAACCTGACCGCCTTTCCGGTGAAGCCGGGGTGGCCCGTCGGCGACCGCCACTTCTCGTACCGCCATCCCGACGACGATCCCAGCGACCTGGGCGACGCCCTGCTGCGAGGCACAGCCGAAGCTCTGCGGAGTATGGCAGCCCGGGACGCCGCGCGAGTGCGTGAACTCGTGGAACATCTGGAGGATGAGCCGTATGAGACGGCGCAATGGCTCCTGTACCAAGCTCTGGTCGCAGGGGGACCCGACCTTGCTCCCTGGGCTGCCGAAATCCTTCTTCAGGGCGGACACCGTCTGCTGTCCGGCTACATGGCCAACGTCGTGTGGAGCGCCCGGGAGGTCCTGAGCGCCATAAGCGGCGCTGTGCCTGACGGCACATTCGTGCGGTTGGAGGAGTGCCTCCTCCACCTGCGCCTTCCCCCAGACCAGGAACTTTCGCCCTGGCACGAGTTCACCCTGCTGACAGCGCTTCCCGAAGAGCGGCTCTCCGAGCGGGCGATGCGCCGACTCGGAGAACTACGTCGGCGCTACGGCGACCGACGGGAGCCGGAGGAACCGGAGGAGAGGACGGGTGGGTTCGTCGGATCGCCGATTCCGGTGGAAGCGGCCCGACTGATGAACGACGAGCAGTGGCTGAGGGCCATGCGGAAGCACAGCCGGGATCGAACCGACTGGGCGACACTCACCGGCGGTGCGCGTGAACTGTCCCACGTGCTGGAGAGCATGACGGCGGCAGACCCCGGCCGGTTCGCGCGGCTCGCTGTACGGATCAGCGCTGGGACGCACCCCGCCTACGGTGCCGCGCTGCTTCGCGGCCTCGGTGAGGCCGAGCCGTACGACGATCCCGAGATCGTCTTCGCGGCGGTACGTCATTTCGCGAGCAGGGGCAGGCCGGGGCAGGATCGGTGGCTGGGGCGTGCCTTGAGGCAGTACTTCGGCCACCTGCCGCTCGACCTGGTGGAGGTGCTCCTGAACCGTGCTCTCGACTCGGGGCACCCGGGTGATGCCGACGATCTCTTCGGCGCAGACGTACATGACGTGACACGTGACCTGCTTACCGCCGGAATTAATACCGTACGAGGGAGCGCGGCCGAGAGTCTCAGCGATGTGCTCATCCACGACGCGGACGGCTCCCGTGCTGCTTTGATCGTTCCTCACCTGAGCCGACTGGCTGCCGACCCCTCTCTCGACGTCCGGGCATGCGTCGCCCACATACTGCATGCCGCGATCCGTCACGACCGCCCGGCGGCGGCCGATGCCTTCGCGGTGCTTGTCCACGCCCCCGATCACCTGTTGGCGTCACCGTATGTTCGTCGCCTGGCGGTTGCCTTGATGCACGGAGATCCGGCGTCGGTCGGACCACTGACGGAACGCATGCTGCGCTCCCCGGTAGCGGCGGTGCGCAGGGTCGGCGGTCAGGTCGCGGCGCTGGCCGCGATGGAGTGGGAAAGGCCTGACCTGCTGGCCAAAGTAGTTGCGGGGAACGACACGGCGCAGCGGCAGGGAGCCGCCGACGTGTGCGCTCAGCGCCTCCTGAACACCGGCGACACAGTGCTTGCTCATCACGCGCTTGTTCGGTTCTTCCATGATCCAGAGGAGGACGTACGGGAAGCGGCTGCCACGGTGGCATCCGCGTTGCGCGGCCGACGCCTCAGGCCCTATCGGCGGACACTGATCGCACTGATCGACTCCAGGGCCTTCGAAGCTGCTCTCGATCAGCTATTGATCACGCTCGAAGATGCTCCGGACCGGTCCGACGAATTGTTTCTGGCATGTGCGCGGCGCTTCGTCACGGTTTTCGGAGCCGATTCGGCCGACCTCTCCCGGGGAGTGGCGGCCGACGCCCGCGACATCGGCCGCCTGCTGGTCCGCGCGTACGTTCAGGCATCTTCCCCCACACGCCGGCCCGAGATCCTCGATCTGCTGGACCGACTGCTGTTCTTCGGGTCCTACGGCGTGGCCGAGGCGATCAATGAATCCGACTGGAGCTGAGAGGAGCCGGCCCTGCCGGAGTCCGGCTCGCAGAATGCTTCGATCGTGCGCCGTTGCGCGCCCTGGCGTGCGTCCGACGCACTATCTGAGGCGATCGTCGCCGCGGTGATCGAGTGCTGTCCTGTGTAGATGACCTATGGCTCGAATCCCAGCAGCCGCACGGGCTTTCTCGACACATTGAGGGTTTTCAGGGTGGCCC
>NZ_LIRL01000962.1 GCF_001419795.1 Streptomyces niveiscabiei | reverse complement strand
GACTCGGCCAAGCGCTTCACGATGCCGACCGGGAGGGGGCGACTCGGCCAAGCGATTCGCGGTGCCGAGCGGGGGCTCGACTCAGCCGAGCGATTCGTGATGCCAGCCGGGGGGGCGACTCGGCCAAGCGCTTCACGGTGCCAGCCGGGGGGGCTCGACTCAGCCAAGCGCTTCCGTTACCTCCCGAGGAACTCCCCCAGCACCGCGCCGACTTGACCCGGCACGTCCATCGCGATGAGGTGTGCCGCGTCCGTGAACTCCACGAGTTCCGCGCCGGGGATCTCTGTCGCGTACCTGCGCGCGATGTCCTGGAAGTCGGGGACGTCCAGCTTGCCGAGTCCGACGAGGGTGGGGACGGAGATGCCGGCGAGGTCCCCGCTGCCGGGTCCCTGGGAGTGCTCCCCCACAACCCCCTGATGTGCCAGCAACGTCCGCATGGGCGCCCGGAGTTCCTCCGCCAGCCCCTCCCCGACCTCGCCCCAACTCCTCGCGGGGCCCCTCAGCCACATGTCGAGGTTGATCCGCACAGCCTCGTCCAGGTCACCCGCCTCCAGCGCCGCCGTCTCCGCCGCGTCGTACGCGACCATCTCGTCCGACCACGCGTACCCCGGCCAGGGCGCCGTCAGCATCGCCAGCGCCTGTACGCGGTCCGGATACGCCAGCGTGAAGTCCAGAGCCACCCGGCCTCCCCAGGACGCGCCCACGAGGCGTACACGGCTGTGCCCGAGGTGGTCCAACAGCCGCGCCAGGTCCTCCACTTCGCGGAACGGGCCGGTGGGCGGCGCGGACTCCCCGAACCCGCGAAGGTCGTACCGCACCACCTCGTACCGCTCCGCGAGCGCGGGCACGATGCCGTCCCACATCCGGTGGTCGGCGACACCGGCATGCACGAGCACGACGGGCGGGCCGTCGCCGGTGATGTCGTAGGCGAGGTGTCCGAGGGCGTCGTGGAGTCGCTGCATGCGGGGATGATCTCAGGCCCGGTCGAGTGCCTCGATCGCGCGGAGGATGAGGGCGCGGGCCTCGGGGCCGTAGACGGCCATGCTCCTCAGCTGCTCGAACGCCCTCAAGTAGAGGTTCGTTTCTGCGGGTTGGGTGATGCGGACGCGGGCCGAGATCAGCTCTACGGAGACGAGTTTGTCGTCGTAGACGTGAAACGTTTCTCGTGGCCATTGGAACCGGTCCCGGGCCGTGAACGGGATGATGCCCAGCGAGACCTGGGGAAGTGCTCCTGCCGTGAGCAGATAGCCCAGCTGCGCCGCCATCGTGTCCTCGTCACCGATCTGGTGACGCAGGACCTCTTCCTCGACCACGAACACGAACCGGCGTCCCGGCTCGTGGAGCACGCGGGAGCGTTCGATGCGGGCCCGGGCGGCGTCCTCGCTGTCGTCCACCGGAAGTCCGTGGAAACGCGCGGAGATGCGCAGCACGGCGGCGGCGTACCCCTGGGTCTGGAGGAAGCCAGGCACCAGTGTGGACGAGTAGACGCGGAAGAGGCGGCTCTCCCGGAACAACTTGGCCGAGCTGCCCTGGAGTTGCTTCAGCCCGCTGCGCATCTGGTGACGCCACTCCGTGTACAGCGACTCCGCGTGCAGGGACTGGGCGATCAGATCGTCCGCCTGGTCCTGAGCGGCGCAGGCGGCCGTCCACGCGCGGATGTCCTTGGGCGAGGGCGCGGTCAAAGCGTTCTCGATGCGGGACGTCTTCGCGTGGTGCCAGCCGCACCGGGTGGCCAGTTCAGCGACCGTCAGCCCTGCCTCTTTGCGGAGGCCACGGAGCCGTCGGGCGACGGCCTCGCGTGCTGCCTGGGCGGAGGAGGACGGAGAGGAGGGCATGAACTGGCCTGTACGGTCGGAGACCTCAGCGGATCTTGTACTCGCTGTGGGGGATGGCGCGCGACCATACCGCCTCGAAGGCGTCCACGCACAATTTCGCCGCCTCGGGGTTGTCCATCCAGATCTCGGGGCCGAGTGAGGCGCCTTCGCCCGAGAAGTGGTTCCAGTAGACG
Source organism: Streptomyces niveiscabiei (assembly GCF_001419795.1). Classification (GTDB taxonomy): domain Bacteria; phylum Actinomycetota; class Actinomycetes; order Streptomycetales; family Streptomycetaceae; genus Streptomyces; species Streptomyces niveiscabiei. Next base: position 1,249 of record NZ_LIRL01000962.1, on the reverse strand, counting down.
ACCTTCTCGTCGAACACCCAGAAGTCGTTCCCGGGCAGCGCGATGTCGGACGCCTGGCGCCGGGGCAGCCAGCGCACCAGCTCACCGGCGGCGACGTTCGTGAACGTGCCGCTGTGGAGGAACCGCGTGTACTCGCTGACCGGCTCCGACACGATCCGCGCCCTGCGCATGACCACGCCCCGGTTCACGGTCCCCTGGACGAGGTCGAGCCAGGGACGCCACCACACGGACCGATCGTCGTCGGGGTTACGCCCGTTGCCCGCCTTCCACTCGGCGAAGGGGCCCTTCTCGTAGTCGACGTTGTAGGAGTCCCTCATCTCCAGGTGCACGGCCGAATGCTGTGCGCTCCGGAGATACTTCTCAAACGTCTCCGCGTTCGAGGACATCGCACGCCTCCCTCAACATGTCGATCATGCTCGCCGGAACACGGACTACGCCCTCGTGGTCCGGAATCCCCTTCGCGTGACCCGGCACCTCGTACGCGGCGCACTCCGCTTCGAGCGCCTCGTCGGGCTTCCAGCCCTGTACGACGATCTCCCGCTTCTCCTGGTCGACCCAGAGGGTCGGACTGTCGTGGTTACCCGTGTTCGGATCGATTCCGATGAACCGCAACGGCATACCCACCTCCATCGCTGAGATGTGCGTGTTCGTGCATCAGATTCTCGGCTAACTACCGCCCGCACAAGGGCACTTAACAGCCAAGTTCCCTCGCGAGAGTGGCTCTCTGCACAACCCTGCACATCCCTGGCGCCCACTCCCCCCGCCTCCCTACCGTCATGTCCCACCGGCCCAGAGAAGGCACCCCATGACCACCACCGCACTCCCCACCCGCACCGGCCGCTCCCTCGTCACCCCCGCCGAGTTCGAGATGCTCGCAGCGTTCTGCGCCGAGGAGTACCGCCTCGACCGGCCCCTCGCGGAGCGGGTCCTCGACCAGGCCCTCGTCCTCGTCCACGTCATGGGCACCACCCGCGCCGGCGCCGAGATGGCCCCCTCCCGGCAGGTCGACCCCGGCTGGCACACCCTCGTCCTGCACACCACCTGGTACGCCGCCTGGTGCCAACGGACCTTCGGCTACTTCCTCCACCACGAACCCAACAGCAAGACCCGCACCCGCACCCTCATGAACGACGTCACCACCCGCCTGCGCACCGCCGGCTTCACCGTCGACGACGCCCTCTGGGGCACCACCGCCGACTGCAACCCGCCCGCCTGCTGCGGCGACGGCCCCTGCTGCTGACCCCCACCA
>NZ_LIRL01000961.1 GCF_001419795.1 Streptomyces niveiscabiei | reverse complement strand
ACCGCGCCCCCTCCGGCACCATCCCCGTGCACGCCACGACCCTCGCCGACCTCGCCAAGCCCCCGGCGACGGGCCTGCGTGTGACCTGGATGGGCCACTCCAGCGTGCTCGCGGAGATCGACGGCCACCGCGTGCTGTTCGACCCGGTCTGGGGCGAGCGCTGCTCCCCCGTACCCTTCGCGGGCCCCAAGCGCCTCCACCCCGTACCGCTCCCGCTCGCCGCCCTCGGCCCGGTCGACGTCGTCGTCATCTCGCACGACCACTACGACCACCTCGACCTGCCCACGATCAAGGCGCTGGCCGGTACGGACACCCTCTTCGCGGTCCCCCTCGGCGTCGGCGCGCACCTGGAGCACTGGGGCGTCCCGGCGGACCGCCTGCGCGAGCTGGACTGGCACGAGGAGACGAAGGTCGGCGGCCTCACCCTGACCGCGACCCCGGCCCGCCACTTCTGCGGACGCGGCCTGCGCAACACGCAGCACACGCTGTGGGCGTCCTGGTCGGTCGCCGGGTCCGAGCACCGGATCTACCACAGCGGCGACACCGGCTACTTCGAGGGCTTCCGGGACATCGGCGCCGCGCACGGCCCGTTCGACATCACGATGATCCAGATCGGCGCGTACTCGCCGCTGTGGCCGGACATCCACATGACGCCCGAGGAGGGCATGCGCGCCCACCTCGACCTCCAGGGCGGTGCCCCGTCCGGCGTGATGATGCCGATCCACTGGGGCACGTTCAACCTCGCGCAGCACCCGTGGGCGGAGCCGGGGGAGTGGACGCTGGCGGCGGGCGAGGCCGTCGGCCAGGCCGTCGCCGTACCGATCCCCGGCCAGCCCTTCGAACCCGGCGGTGAGCTGCCGACGCGGGCCTGGTGGCGGAGCGTCTCGGCGCCGCTTCAGAAGGAGTGGCCGGTGCCGACGGTGTCGCGGGACGACCTGGGGCTCGTCGGCGAGGGCTGAGACCGGCCGGTCGTACGCCGGGGCGGGGTTCCTTTCGGGGCCCGCCCCGGCTTTTTCGTTGGCCAAAACGAACACGCTGAGTGATCGACGTCCGGGCGAGGGTTCCGGCTTCCGTGTGGGACCGTTCGAGACCGCCTCTGATCAGTTCTTTTCCCTACGTGACACCCGCCTGTGACGGGTTATCGGGCAGGCGTACGAGCGCTCATACCAGAGCGGGACGATTGCCGCAGGAGTTCGCCAACTGCCCGCCGTGCATGCCTCGTTGGCAACTACTGTGAGTCGCCGCACAGCCAGGGACCCGACGGATCAGGACGAGGACACGGATGTCGCACCTCCGCGCACCCGCCGCACGCGCAGACCGCCGTGAGGGCGGACGGCACGGACGACCGGTCGCCCGCACGGCCGAGACCCACATACGGCCGCACCTCCTGCGGCTCGCGGTACTGCCGCCGACCGCCGTCGCGCTCGGCGCGTGCGCGGTCGTGCTGTTCACCGTGCGCGCCACCGGCGTCCGCCTCGGACCCACCCTGTGGGCCGTCCTCGCGGGCGCGGTCGTCGTCACCGGAGTGGGCATCGGGGTCGCCGCCGTCGCCGCGGGGCGCACCGCGCGGTCCGTGACCGACCGGCTCGACGCGCTGCGCCGGTCCGCCGCGCGCGGCGAGGCCGATCTGCGGGCGCTGGTCGAGGCGTTACGGCGCGGAGAGGCGCCGCCCCAGCGCCGTACGCGGGGGCTGCCGCCCGGGGACGCCGACGAGTTCGAGCTGCTCGCGGCGGATCTCGCCCGTGCGCACGACGGGGCCGTGGCGGCCGTCGTCCAGGCGACGCAGCTGTCCAGCCGGACCGGCAGCGAACAGAAACTGGAGGTGTTCCTCAATCTCGCGCGGCGCCTCCAGTCCCTCGTGCACCGGGAGATCCTGCTCCTCGACGAGCTGGAGAACGAGATCGAGGACCCCGACCTGCTGAAGGGGCTCTTCCACGTCGACCACCTCGCGACGCGGGTGCGGCGGCACGCGGAGAACCTCGCGGTGCTGGGGGGCGCGGTGTCGCGCCGCCAGTGGAGCCATCCCGTGTCGATGACCGAGGTGCTGCGGTCCGCGATCGCCGAGGTGGAGCAGTACTCCCGCGTGAAGCTGGTCCCCCCGGTCGACGGCGACCTCCGCGGGCACGCCGTCGCCGATGTCATCCACCTCCTCGCCGAGCTCGTCGAGAACGCCACGGTCTTCTCCGCCCCGCACACCCAGGTCCTCCTGCGCGCCAACCTCGTCACCTCCGGCCTCGCGGTCGAGGTCGAGGACCGGGGGCTCGGCATGCCGCCGGAGGAACAGGCCCGCATGAACGCGCTGCTGGCGGACCCCGACCAGGTCAACGTCGGCCGCCTCCTCGCCGACGGCCGGATCGGCCTGTTCGTCGTCTCCCAGCTCGCCCGCCGCCACGGAATCCGGGTGCGCCTCCAGAACAACATCTACGGCGGGGTCCAGGCGATCCTGGTAGTGCCGCAGGCCCTCCTGGGAGACGCCGGGCGGGTCCCTACCGCTACGACGACGGCGGGGCCCCGGCCGACGGACGGCACCGCCGTACCGAGGGCCGCGTCACCTACCACACCACCGCACGGCACGCCGGGTCCCCGTCACGCGAGCCCCCGGACGACACCGAGCACCGACGGCCCACAGCCGCCCGCCGGAGCACACCGGGTCAACGGCACACGTGCCGGGGGACACAGCGCGGACGCCTCACCCCAGGCGACCGGCACACGGCCGACGGGGGCGGGTTCCGGGGGCGGGCATGGTGGGGGTACGCGTCAGGGTGGCGGTGCGGGGTCGGGTGGGGCCGGTGCCGGTGCCGGTGCCGGTGCCGGTGCTGGTGCCGGGTACGG
>NZ_LIRL01000960.1 GCF_001419795.1 Streptomyces niveiscabiei | reverse complement strand
CTCGGCGGCGATCGGCAAAACGGGCACCCGCAACCGCACGGAGGCACTACGGGAGGCACGACAGCAAGGGTGGCTGTAGCCGGGGGCGGGGATCGGGCACACCGGGCACCAGGCACCAGGCACCAGGCACCAGGCACCAGGCACCAGGCACCAGGCACCAGGCACCAGGCACCAGGCACCAGGCACCAGGCACCGAGGATCGTGCACCGGAGGTCGGGGAAAGTCGCCCGCCCGACGGAAACGCCCCCCGACGGGAACGCCCGGCCGAGTCGGCTACCGGACGGCCCTACGGAACAACGCCGTCCACAAGAAGTCCTTGCCGAAGTGCGGGGACCCCTCCCCCTCCTCCCGCATCCTCCGGAGCGTGACCTCGGTCAGCTCTCCGAAGATCGCGCGCAGGGAGTCGTCGGTGTAGGCGAGGCCGCCTTGGAGGGCGCCCTCGCGGTAGAAGTCGGCGTCGGGGAGTTCGGAGCCCATCGCGCCGGCGGCGAAGCAGGTGAGTCCGAAGTACCCGCCGGGCGCGAGGGCCCGGTCGAGCAGACGCAGGTAGCTGATACGGCGGTGAGGAGGCAGGTGATGGAAGCAGCCGGAGTCGTAGACGAGGTCGTAGGGGCCGGTCAGCTCGGTGCCGACGAGTCTGAAGGCGTCGCCGAGATGGAACCGGACGTCCGCGCCGGCCTCGCGGGCCCGCTCCTCGGCCCAGGTGATCGCGGCCGGGGAGATGTCGACGGCGTCGACCTGGTAGCCGTGGGCGGCGAGGTGGCGGGCGTTGCGGCCGGGGCCGCAGCCGAGTTCGAGGGCTCGGCCGCCGGTGAGGACACGCTGTTCGAGGAGGGCGGCGAGGTTTTCGTCGGGCTTGTCGACGAAGAAGGGGACGGGGCGGGAGCGGTCCGCGTAGAAGCCGTCCCACCAGGTGCCGGCCTGGTCGGTCCACCGGTCGGCGCCGGGGGCGAAGAGGGTGTCCAGCAGGTCGAGGACGTCGTCGACGGTACGTATGTTCCGGTCCATCCGGGCTCCTTCCCCACTAGATCATCTTACCGGCCCACCCCGGGACAAAGGGGGCCAACCGGCCTTGCGGGCAAGGGGAGTTCACCGCTTCCGCAGGACTCTCAGGGACCCCTGTGCGCCGAGTTCCTCGAAGACGCCCGAGCGCAGGGCGCGGAGGTAGATCCGGTAGGGGGCCTGGCCGGTGAACTCGTCCTCGGGGTCGGGGAAGACGTCGTGGATGACGAGGAGGCCGCCTTGGGCGACGTGGGGAGACCAGCCCTCGTAGTCGGCGGTGGCGTGCTCGTCGGTGTGGCCGCCGTCGATGAAGACGAGGCCGAGGGGGGAGTTCCACAGCTGGGCGATCTGCGGAGAGCGGCCGACGAGGGCGACGACGTGGTCTTCGAGCCCGGCGCGGTGGAGGGTGCGGCGGAAGGTGGGGAGGGTGTCCATGAGGCCGAGTTCGGGGTCGACGGTCTCGGGGTCGTGGTACTCCCACCCCGGCTGCTGCTCCTCGCTGCCCCGGTGGTGGTCGACGGTGAGCGCGACGACGCCGGTCCGCCGGGCCGCGTCCGCGAGCAGCACGGCGGACCGCCCGCAGTAGGTCCCCACTTCGAGCAACGGCAACCCCAGGGCCCCCGCCTCGACGGCGACGGCGTACAACGCCAGCCCCTCGTCCTCGGGCATGAACCCCTTGGCCCCGAGAAAGGCGGCCAGAATCTCCGGCTCGGGCCGGGTGGCGAGGGCGTCCATGGGGTCTTCCTTCCAGCGATACCAGCAATACCGGCGGTACCAGCGGCACCAGCGATATCGGCGGTACCAGCAGTACGACGATGCGGGCTCCCATGCTGTCGTACGCCCCCGGCCACACGAGAAGCGGGCCCGCTCCCGACCGGACCGCCGCACCCGTTCCCGCTCCCGCTCCCGCTCCCGCCGATCGAACCGAACGACAGGAGGCGGATCCGCACCCGGGAGAACGGCCCCGCTCACCGGCATCCGCTCCCTGGCGCCCTCGCGGCGGCGCGCCTGAAAGGAGCGCGGGGCTCCACAACGTGGGGCCGGCCGGCCACGGCGCTCCCGCAGCCGACCGCACAGCCCTCACGCACCCCTCTACCGAACGGAGGAAGCGACTTCCTCGCCCGCGGGCAGCGCCAGGTCCAGCTCCACCGCGTTCTCGCCGACGTGGTTGGCCGGCGAGGCCAGCGGCCCGTGGCCCACCGCCTTGGCGGCCAGGACGTAGGCGCCCGCGCCCGGCACGGCGACCGAGTACCGCCCGTCCTCGTCGGACACGGCGGACCCGGCCTGCCGCCCCCGCCGGTCGATCAGCGTCACCTTGGCCCGGACGACAGGCTCGCCGGAGGCGGAGACCACACGCCCCCGGAACCCGCGCAGGACCTCCTCGGCGCGGGCGAGGTTCGCGTCCTCCTCGCTGCTGGCCCGCAGCCGGCCCCCCTGAGCGGCGGCGCCCTTGGGCCGCCCCGGCAGGAACAGCGCGAGGACCAGCCCCACGGCGACGGCGGCGGTGGCGATGAGGAAGGAGACCCGGAACCCGTGCATCGTAGGAATGGCGACGCCTCCCACATGGTTCGCGGTGTTCGCGAGGACCATCCCGATGACGGCGCTGGACACGGACGTCCCGATGGACCGCATGAGGGTGTTGAGCCCGTTGGCGGCACCGGTCTCGGAAGCGGGGACGGCGCCGACGATCAGCGCGGGCAGCGAGGAGTAGGCGAGCCCGATCCCGGCGCCGAGCACGACGGCGATCACGGCGCTCTGCCAGGCCGCGCTCATCAGCCCGAGCCCGGCCCCGTACCCGATCGCGATGATCAGCATGCCGAGGATGAGGGTGACCTTGGGCCCGTACTTGGCGGAGATCCGCGCGTACACGGGCGCGGTGAACATCATGGTGAGCCCGAGGGGGGCGACGAGCAGACCGGCGACGACCATGGACTGCCCGAGCCCGTACCCGGTGGCGGTGGGCAGCTGGAGGAGCTGGGGCAGGACGAGGGAGACGACGTAGAAGCTGACGCCGACCATGATGGACGCGAGGTTGGTGAGCAGGACCTCGCGCCGGGCGGTGGTGCGCAGGTCGACGAGCGGGGCGGCCACGCGCAGCTCGTACAGCCCCCACAGCACGAGGACGACGACGGCCGCGCCGAACAGCCCGAGGGTCGTACCGGAGGCCCACCCCCAGTCGCTCCCCTTGGTGATGGGCAGAAGCAGCAGGACGAGCCCGGCGGAGAGCCCGAGCGCGCCGGGCTCGTCCTGCTGCT
>NZ_LIRL01000096.1 GCF_001419795.1 Streptomyces niveiscabiei | reverse complement strand
GCTCTGCGGGGAAGGTGAGGGGGCATCGAGGGGTGAGGCCGCCCGGCCCGGTCAGCCCCCGCAGGAACTCCGCCGCCGCGTTGAAGAGGAGACTCGGCGCGTCCAGCGTGAAGTCGAGCAGCGGCGAGTTCAGCACGGCACAGGCGGGCGGCATGCCCCCGAGCCGCTTGTCGGCGACCGCGACTGGACCTCGCGTATGGCAGTGCTCCCAGGCGGCGCACACGTCGTCGACGGCGTGCGGGAACCGGGGCCGGTACCGCGCGCATACGACAGTGAGCCCTGTACGCCGCGCCGGCTCCCGCGCGGTCGGCAACGCGTCCTGCGGCGTACCGCCGAGCCGGGGGTCGCCGTGCAGACACAGCACCGCGTGCTCGGACGCGGCCCCCTCCGGCCGCACCTCCGGCCCGAACGGCCCTTCCGCCACGGGACGTCACCTTCTTCGCCGCTTCCCAGTGTTCCTCCGCCACCCACAGCTCGGCGAAGACGTCGGCGGCCTCGGGCTCCTCGCGCAGATCGTCTCAGGCTGGGGAGGCCAAGTGGAGGTCTCCTTGCGCGACGCGATGCTCTCTCAGCTCAACTACCCACGCCTCGACCTGCCTCAACGACGGCCCCCCAGCTTGGCGAACACGGCGACTTCACGTGAACACCTCCACCCCGGCCCCGAGTTCGGGCAACGACCACGGTTCCAGCATGCCCGAGGCGTACTCGGCGAGGAACTGCGCGGTGCCTCCCGAGTAGTGCCACCACTCCAGGTTCCGCGAGGCGACCGTGACGAGCCAGGGCTTTGCCGTCGTCCACAAGAAGACGTCGCCCGACAGCGAACTGCCCCACGGCAACAGCCCGCCGGACGCCGGATGAGGTGGCAGCCCGATCGGCATGTCGCTGTCCCACCAGTCCCGCACGGTCTCCAACTCGCCTTCGACACCGGCGAGCCAGTCCGGCTCGCGGCCCGGCGCGGGGAGTGGGGCGTGGAGGAAGTCGCCCAGGAGGAAGGACGGGTACAGCTCGGCCAGGAGGCGGAAATCGGGTGGGAGCCCGATGCCGAGAGTGTTCTCGATTCGCGTCCAGTCGGGCGGAGTCGGTGTGGTGCGGCGGTGGTGTGCCAGGTTCGGGACGGCCGTTTCGAGCGCGGTGACTGCCTCGGCCGGGGCGAGGTGGCGGGCAGGGTGCTGTGTGCCGATGAGGTCGTCCATGCGGTCACGATGTCAGACGAGGGTGCTCAGGACGGTGAAGGTGATACCCAGGTGGACCAGTTGAGTGTCCAGACCTGAACCGTGTTGTCCTGGGCGGCTGTTGTGAGGGCTGTGCCGTCGCCGGTGAAGTCGATTGTTCGGGTTTTTGTCGAGGTGGTGGTGGGCTGGGGGAGGGTTTTTGCCGGGCCTGGGCTTGTGTAGTCGAGGAGGGTGATCGTGCCGGTGTCGGAGAGGAGGGCGAGGCGTTCGCCGGTGGGGGCGAACTTGGCTGTGGCTGTGCTGGGGAAGGCGCGTTCGGGAGTGTGGCCGGAGGTCCGCCAGAGTTGGACGGTGCCGGTGTTGTCCAGCAGTGCGAGGAGTTCGCCGTCGCCGCTGAAGCCGAGGGGGCGGCCCTCGGCGAGTGCGGTGAGGCGCTCGCCCGTGGTGACGTCCCAGAGGCTCGCCTTGTGGTCGGCCGCGAACTCGCTGCTCGTGGCGAGTGTCCTGCCGTCCGGGCTCAGGGCGATCACGTAGCCGGTGGCGAGGGTCGTGGTGACCTTGGCGGTCTGTACGTTCCAGAGCTTCACCGTTCCCGGGCTGCCCGCCGCCCCCGCCGCGAGCGTCTTGCCGTCCGGCATGAACACCATGCTCTGGACGCCGTTGCCGAAACCCGTGAGCGTGGTGACCAGTTCGCCCGTGCTCGTGTTCCACAGGCGGATCGGGTTGCCGTAGTCCTTGTCGGCGGCCAGCCCGGCGGCCGTCGCGAGGAGGTCGCCGCGCGGGCTGAACGCCATGGTCACGCTCGCCGGGGCGCCGGTGGCGATGTCGGTCGTGCTGTTCGTGGTCAGGTTCCGGACGTGGACCGTCATCTTGGCCGTGCTGCCCGTGTCGACCGTCGCCAGCAGGTTCCCGGCCTTGCTGAACAGGGGGTACGCCTGACGCGCGAGCGTCTGCACGGTCCCGGCGTCCGTCGCGCGCAGCAGCCGTACGCCCGTGGCGCCGGTCGCCGCGATGAACTTGCCGTCCGGGCTGAACAGGGCCGTGGTTCCCGCGCCGGCGACGGACGTACGGAGGATGGGGCCGGGGACGCGCCCCCATCCGGCCGCCGAGTCCTTGCCGCCGTTGGTGCCGCCCTCGTCGTGCAGAAGCGTCAGGGTCACGGGCACGGCTACGCCCACGCCGATGGCCAGCACCACGGCGCCCACGAGGATCTTGGCCCGGGTGGAGAGGGCGGACCAGCGGGACGGGCGGGGG
>NZ_LIRL01000959.1 GCF_001419795.1 Streptomyces niveiscabiei | reverse complement strand
CGCGCCCAGCGGCGACGCCAGCATCGACGCGAGGCTCAGCGGCAGCGTCCGCACCCCCGACTCGACGGGCGTGAACCCGCGCACGTTCTGGAGGTACAGCATCACGAAGAAGATCACCCCGAGCAGGATGAAGAAGTTGAGCGCGGTGACGACCGCCCCGACGGTCAGCGCCGGGCTGCGGAACAGCCGCATCGGCAGCAGGGGATGGGCGACCCGCTTCTCGTACCAGCCGAACAGGACGAGTACGGCGATCCCGCCGCCGATCGCGCCGAGCGTCCCGCCCGAGGTCCAGCCCCACGTCTCGCCCTTGACGACACCGAAGACCACGGCGAGGAGCCCGCCCGCGAGCAGGACGACCCCGGGGACGTCGAACGTCTCACCGGCCGCCGCCTCGTTGCGGGACTGCGGCAGCACGAGCAGGCCGAAGACGAGCGCGACGACACCGATCGGCGCGTTGATGTAGAACACGGACTCCCAGTTGACGTGCTCGACGAGCAGCCCGCCGACGATCGGCCCGAGCGCTGTCGACACGGACGAGATCATCGCCCAGATCCCGACGGCCATCCCGAACTTGCGCGGCGGGAACACGGCCCGCAGCAACGCGAGCGTGTTCGGCATCAGCATCGCCCCGAACAGCCCCTGCACGGCGCGGAAGGCGATGACGCCCTCGATGGACCCGGCGAGCCCGATCGCCACGGACGCCGCCGTGAACCCGGCGACTCCGACGAGGTAGAGCGTGCGGCGCCCGAGACGGTCACCGAGCTTCCCGCCGAGGATGAGGGTCGCGGCGAGGGCGAGGAGGTAGGAGTTGGTGACCCACTGCAACTCGGCGGTCGTCGCCTTCAGATCGCGGGCGATCTCCGCGTTGGCGATCGACACGACCGACCCGTCGAGGCCGACCATGAACAGGCCGAACGCGACGGCGACCAGGGTCAGCCACGGGTTGGCGCGCAGATCGCGGGCGGGCGCGGTGGACGTGGGTGCGGGCGCTGTGGAGACAGCGGTGTCAGGCATGGGTGAGAAGTCCTCATGACGTACCGGCGCGCCCGCGAGACAGGGGCGTGCCGAAAAGAGCTGAAAAGAAAGGGGAGTTGGTTAGTCGTCGCGCAGGGCGTCGGCGAGTGACATCAGAGCGCCGAGCGCCGAGCCGAGAGCGTCCAGATCGCCTTCGGTGAGGGTCCGCAGCGCGGCCGAGATCCGCCGCGTGACCAGGCTGTCGACCTCGCCGGTCCGCCGCCGCGCCTCGGCGGTCACCCGCAGGCGCGCCACCCGCTTGTCGTCCTCGTCCTGCCGCCGCTCCAGCAGCCCCTCGGCGGTGAGCCGGGTGACCAGGGCGCTGACGTTGTTCGGCATCATCCGCAACGCGTCCGCCGCGCTCTGCACGGTCACCCCGTCGTTCTCGGCGACATGATGCAGCAACGCCAACTGCCGCTCCGGCGGCTTCGGATACGGCAACGACGCGTCGAGGTGCCGTTTCACGGCCCGGTTCAGCACAGGCAGACACACCGCGAGGCCCTCGGCCACACGGTCGGCGCTGCTGGGGCTCGGCTGAGCCCCACTGATTCCGGACACCAGGCGAGGATATGTATGACGAGACACCTATGTCAACATACCTATTGCTCGCGGACGGGCGTTCGAGGGCCGGGGGAGGCCCGCTTCACGCCTTCGGATGAAAAGCGGGGCGGGTGACCGGCCGGTTCCCGGGAGCGCTCTACCGTCGGAGAAGCGCATTCCCGCGCTCGTGAACCGCGTTCCCCAGAGGTCAGCAGCATGCCCGGTCCGCACACGATGACCGCCCTCGTCCTCGGACACCGCGAAGTCGCCCTGGAATCCCGCCCGATCCCGCTCCCCGGCCCCAACGAGGCCGTGATCCGCACGACCGCCTCCATGATGTGCCGCTCCGACGTCCATGTCTTCGACGGCGCCATGGCCGTACCGCTCGGCCGGATCCTCGGCCACGAGAGCGTCGGCCGTGTCCACCGCCTCGGTGACGCCGTCACCGGATTCCGCGAGGGCGAACGCGTCGCCGTCAGCGCCGTCACCCCCTGCGGCCAGTGTTCCTTCTGCCAGTCCAAGGCGCCGCAGCAGTGCGGCGGGGGAGTGGGCGGCTGGAAGTTCACCGCGCAGCAGGACGGGTCCCTCGCCGAGTACTTCACCGTCCCCGACGCCCGCTACAACCTCGCCCGCATCCCCGACGCCGTCAGCGACGAACAGGCCCTCTACGCCACCGACTCGCTGAGCACCGGCCTCGCCGCCGCCGAGCAGGCCGCGATCCCCCTCGGCGGAACCGTCGCGATCCTCGCCCAGGGCGTCGTCGGGCTCTCCGCGACGATCGGGGCCCGCCTCCTCGGCGCCGGGATGGTCCTCACCACCGCGACCCGGCCCGAACAGGCCCGCCTGTCACGGCGGTTCGGCGCCGACCACGTCCTCGACCCGCGCACGCTCGACACCGTCGACCACATCCGCGCCATCGTCGGACCGCACGGCGTCGACTGCGCGATCGAGGCGCTCGGCACGCACGAGACGTTCGAGCAGTGCGTACGGATCACCAAGGCGTCCGGCACGGTCGTCAACGCGGGCTACCACGGCTGGAAGAGCACCGGCCCGCTCCCCATCCCCATGGTGTCCTTCGGCTTCGGCCTCGGCGGCAAGACCATCCGCTCCGTCCTCCCGCCGGGCGGCGCCGAACGCCTCACGCGGATCTTCCGGCTCATCGAGGGCGGCCGGATCGACCCCACGCCCATGACGAGCCACCGCTTCCCCTTCGCCGAGGCGGACAAGGCGTTCCGGATGCTCGCCGACCGCAGCCACGGCGTCCTCAAGCCCCTCCTGACGTACTGAAATCCCCTGAAAGCACCTGCAAAAACCCCGGGAGCCCCCATGCCCGTCACCGCCGGAGTCCTCGGCTGCGGCTACTCCCTGCCCGCCCAGGTCCGCCGCAACGACGACCCCGTCTGCGACGCCCTCGACAGGAGCCGCAACCCGCAGGGCGTCATCGAGTCCGCCGTCTTCCGGGGCCTGGACCGACGCCGCTTCCTCGCCCCCGGCGAACGCATCGAGACCCACATGGCCACCGCGTCCCGCGCCGCGCTCGCGCAGGCCGGCGTCGGGACGGACGCCGTGGAGCGGCTGTACGGGTATGTCACCGTGCCCGAGTACGCCACGCCCAACGGCCTCTTCCAGGTGCACCACCGGCTGGGCCTGCCCGACGAGAAGATGGTCGTGCCGATCAACGGCGAGTACAGCAACTTCCTCCTCGGCCTGATCCACGCCGCCGAGGCCGTCGAGGCGGGCCGCGCCGGGACCGGCCTGGTCGTCGTCGGCGCCAACTGGACCCGGCACTCCGACTACACGCAGGGCTACTCGGTGAGCATCAGCGACGCCGCCGGAGCGGCCGTCGTCGGCCCCTCCGACCGCTTCGTCCTCGCCGACCACGCCTCACGCACCCTGAGCAGCCAGTACCACGGACTGGCCCTCAAGCACACCCTGCTGACGTTCAACGGCCTGACCTTCCAGCCCGTCGACCCGGACACCGGCCTGCCGACCCTCGTCTACGACATGACACAGACCGGCAACGAGGACCTCCTCGGCTCGGTCAAGGACGGCCTCCCCGTCCTCGTGAACGGCCTCCTCGCCCGCAACGGCGTCAAGGGCGGGCAGGTCAGCCTGATCACCCATCAGGGCTCCCGGCTCCTGATGGACCACTGGGCCGACCGCATCGGACCCGCCGTCCACCTCGACACCCTCGCCGAGTTCGGCAACATGACGATCGCGACGTACCCGGCCAACCTCGCCCACCACTTCACGGACATCGGCACCGAGTACGTCGTGATCGCCGCCGTCGGCTGCGGCCTGCACGTCACGGCCGTCCTGCTGCGGGTCTGACCGGCTCAGGGGGACGAGGTCGGGCCGATGCGCAGCTCGAACTCGCCGTCGTACTTCTCGTGGCCGGCGATGACGGCGGTGTCGATGGCCTCCTCGCCCCGGCGGCCCCGGACGATGAGCGGGTCGTGGCGCAGGTCGCGGGTGAGGGCGACGCACAGGCCGACCATGACGAGGGTGAAGGGGGCCGCCGCGAGGATCGTCAGGTTCTGGAGGCCGGTCAGCGCGTCGCCGCCGCCCCCGCCGACCAGCAGCATCACGGCGGCGACCGCGCCGGTCAGCACGCCCCAGAAGACGACCACCGCGCGGGTCGGCTCCAGCGAACCGCGCTGGGAGAGCGTGCCCATGACGATGGACGCGGCGTCGGCGCCGGAGACGAAGAAGATGCCGACCAGGACCAGGACGACGACGCAGGACAGGGTCGCCGCCGGGTACTCCTGGAGCATGCCGAACAGGCGGCTCTCCGGGGTCGTCGCGTCGGCCAGCTGCCCCTGCTCGCGCAGCCGCATCGCCGACCCGCCGAAGACCGCGAACCACAGGAGGCTGACCGTGCTCGGGACGAGGATGACGCCGCCCACGAACTGACGGATCGTCCGGCCCCGGCTGATCCGCGCGATGAACATGCCCACGAAGGGCGCCCACGAGATCCACCACGCCCAGTAGAAGATCGTCCACCCGGACAGCCAGTCGGAGACGCCCTCGCCGCTGGACGCCTGCGTACGGCCCGCCATCTGCGGGAGATCCCCGAGGTAGGAGCCGATCGAGGTCGGCAGCAGGTCCAGGACGAAGACCGTGGGACCGGCGACGAACACGAACACCGCGAGGGTCAGCGCCAGCACCATGTTGATGTTCGACAGCCACTGGATGCCCCGCGCGATGCCCGACACCGCCGACGCGACGAACGCCACGGTCAGCACGGCGATCACCCCGACGAGGACCCCGGTGCCGACGCCGTCCATCCAGCCCAGCTCCGTGATCCCGCTGCGGATCTGGAGCGCGCCCAGGCCCAGCGAGGCCGCCGAGCCGAAGAGCGTCGCGAAGATGGCGAGGACGTCGATGACCTTCCCGATCCAGCCCTCGGCGCGCCGCCTGCCGATCAGCGGGGTGAAGACGGCGCTGATGAGCTGCCGGCGCCCGCGCCGGAACGTGCTGTAGGCGATCGCGAGCCCGACGACCGCGTAGATCGCCCAGGGGTGCAGCGTCCAGTGGAACAGGGTCGTGGCCATCGCGGTCTCGACGGCCTGCGCGTCGCTGGTGGGGGAGGTGCCCGGCGGCGGGGACGCGAAGTGGGACAGGGGCTCGCTGACGCCGTAGAACATCAGGCCGATGCCCATGCCGGCGCTGAACATCATCGCGATCCAGGAGACGGTACGGAACTCCGGCGTCTCGTTCTCCGCGCCCAGCGTGATCCGGCCGTACCGGCTCGCCGCCAGCCACAGCGCGAACACCACGAACCCCGAGGCGGTGAGGACGAACGCCCAGCCCGCCTTGTCGATCAGCCCGGTCAGCAGATCACCCGACACCCGCTCCATCGTCCCGGTGGACACGGCCCCCACCACGACGAAGGCGAGGGTGACGGCCGCCGCGACCCCGAACACGACCGGGTCGGTGCCGCTCGCCTCCCCGTCCTGTTTTCGCAGAGCACGCTCTTCCGCCGTCGTTCCCGGCATGCGCCGTCCTCTCCCGGCCGGACGCCACCGGCCATCCGAAGTCATCACATCGCGAAACAGCCACCACGATGCGGAACAGACTCCCGCCGCTTCGACACCCCGTCAACCCTTCGCGCAGACCATCCCGCCAAGGCCGGCGCCGTCGTGCAATCCCCCGTTCGGGCGACCTCAGCGGACCCGTCCCCTCCACGGGTGAATCGAACGGCCCGCCACTGCGGCAGCGCCCGGCCGAACCGGGCGCGGTCGAACTTGCGCTCGACACATCGCCCGGTTCCACCCGTATCGCCGCTGTGAGCAGGGGAGTTGTGCGGGTGATCCATCCGATCCCGCCACCGAGGAGAAGCCATGCATCCCGTCCGCCTGCTCACCGCCCATCGGCCCGCGTTCGAAAATCCCCCCGCCCGGGCCGTCCG
>NZ_LIRL01000958.1 GCF_001419795.1 Streptomyces niveiscabiei | reverse complement strand
CGTTCGCAGCTCGGGGGACGGGCTGTCGTGCGGTCGCGCGGTGGCGTGGCAGCCCGTCCCCCGAGCTGCGAACGGATGGCACAGCCATGCCCGCGTCGATCGTGTCCGTGAAACCCGTCGTCCTGCCCGTGCCCGGAACCGGCGGGGCCGGGCGCGGTGAAGATCTCCAAGTCCGCGTCTCCGCACCCCTGTTGGGCACCGATCTGCCCGTCGTCGTCCTCTCCCACGGCTACGGCTGGTCCCTCGACGGGTACGCGCCCCTCGCCGATCACTGGGCCGCCCACGGGTTCGTCGTCCTCCAGCCGACCCACCTCGACTCCCGGACCCTCGGCATCCCCGCGGACGACCCCCGTACGCCGCGCATCTGGCGGCTGCGCATCGAGGACGTCGTCCGTGTCCTCGACTCCCTCGACGTCCTCGTCTCCGCCGTACCCGGGCTCCCCGGCCGCGTCGACCCCTCCCGCATCGCCGTCGCCGGGCACTCCTGGGGCGGGCAGACGGTGGGTACGCTGCTCGGCGCGCGCGTCCTCACCGACCCCGACGAGGACTTCTCCGACCCCCGCGTCACGGCCGGCGTCCTGCTCGCGACGGCCGGCCTCGGCGACGACCTGACCCCCTACGCCGCCGAGCAACTCCCCTTCATGCGCCCCTCGTTCACGACGATGACCCCGCCGGTGCTCGTCGTCGCCGGCGACCACGACCAGTCCCACCTCTCCACGCGCGGACCCGACTGGTTCACCGACCCGTACACCAACAGCCCCGGCCCCAAAGGCCTGTTGACCGTCTTCGGGGCCGAGCACTCCCTCGGCGGGATCGTCGGACACGAGGCCGCCGAGACGACCGACGAGAGCCCGGAGCGAGTTGCGCTGATCCAGCGGGTCAGTACGGGTTTCCTGCGGGGCGCGTTGGGGATCTCGGGGGAGATGTGGGCAGAGGAACCGGGGGAGTTGGGGAAGCTGGAGTGGAAGTAGCCTGCCGCCACAGGCCGTTGGTCGGGCGGAGTTCCAGGCGCTCGCCGCGTCGGAGGACGGGACTTTGACGGCCGGCAGCCGCCCCCACCCCCCGTCGGAGGTGGGAGCGGCGTATCCCGGTCGCCTCTAGGCGCGCGCGTGCTACTGCTGCTCCGGCTGGTCGCGTCTGATGCCCAGCGCCTCCTCCGCCTTCTGCTGGACCTGATCGACCTGGCCCTCGTACTTGTTGCCGGTCTTCTCGTTGACCATTTTCTCGGCGGTGTCGGACATGTCCTTGGCCTTGTCCTGCATCGCCTTGTTGCTCTTGAACCTGTCCAAGAGGCCCATCGAAGGCTCCTTCCGGAGGTGATCCATCACGACCATATGTCCGGGTTGCTCCGAATGCCCACCCGAAGGGGGGTGGCCGCGCGACCCGGCCGTACCCACGGAGTGACCCCGCACACCCTCCGGCTAGCGTGTACGCGGCTCTGACCGGGGAAAACGTCCGGTGCGGGGCACAGGGAACGGCACCAGAGGACATCGGGAGGGGCGCGCGTGAAGCGTGTTCGGGGCGGGGTGGCGGTCGCCGCCGTGCTGGTGGCGGCACTGGCGGGCTGCGGTGAGACGAAGGACGGGGGCGGCGCGCCCGGCCCCCAGGGCGGCGCCGCGCTCGCGGCGGCCGAGGCGCTGCCGGTCAAGGGCCGCGCGCCGAAGACCGGCTACTCCCGCGACGCGTTCGGCTCCGCGTGGGCCGACACGGACTCCAACGGCTGCAACACCCGTGACGACATACTCCAACGGGACCTGGCAGACGTGAAGTTGACCGGCGGCGACTGCAAAGTCTCGTACGGCGTACTGGAGAAGGACCCCTACTCCGGCAAGGGCGTGACGTACCGGCGCGGCAAGAGCCAGGTCGACATAGACCATGTCGTCGCCCTCTCCGACGCGTGGCAGAAGGGCGCCAAGTACTGGGACGCCGGCAAGCGCATCGCCCTCGCCAACGACCCCCTCAACCTCCTTGCCGTGGACGCGAGTACGAACCGCTCCAAGGGCGACGGCGACGCGGCGACCTGGCTCCCGCCGAACACCTCGTACCGCTGCGCATACGTCGCCGCGCAGGTCGCGGTGAAGAAGAAGTACGAACTCTGGGTGAGCGGCGCGGAGAAGGCGGCGATGGAGAAGGTCCTGACGGGCTGCCCGAACCAGAAGCTGCCGGCCGGCGGGAACCCGACGAAGGCGCCGGAGAGGTTCACGGCGAAGTGAGGGTGGCGGGCGCGGACTTCCCAACTTAGGCTTACCTAACCTACGTTGGGGAGCCCGCTCATGCCGCAGCCCAAGCACACCCCCGAACTCGGCGAGATCCAGGAGACGTTGCTCATCCCGCTGTACGCACGCGCCGTCGAGACCCGCAAG
>NZ_LIRL01000957.1 GCF_001419795.1 Streptomyces niveiscabiei | reverse complement strand
GGTGACGCGGAGGCCGCCGCGGGCTGCGAAGTCCACAGCTTCACCCCCACGACACCGGTCCGCCTCGCCGACCGATCAGCACGATCAAGGCGGGCGACAAGGTCCTGGCCACCGACCCCCAGACGGGCATCACCTCCCCGGAACCGGTCCGGAAAGTCATCGTCACCCACAACGACC
This sequence comes from Streptomyces niveiscabiei, assembly GCF_001419795.1. Classification (GTDB taxonomy): domain Bacteria; phylum Actinomycetota; class Actinomycetes; order Streptomycetales; family Streptomycetaceae; genus Streptomyces; species Streptomyces niveiscabiei. Next base: position 1,929 of record NZ_LIRL01000957.1, on the reverse strand, counting down.
ACGACTTCACGATCCTCACCCTGTCCGTCGCCCCCGTCCGGGGACCTCCTTCCCCGGGCAACACCTCGGGCACGCCCCAGACCCTGACGACCACCTGGCACCACCCCTTCTGGGACGCCGGCCACCAGCGCTGGACCGACGCCCACAACCTGACACCGGGCACCCAACTCCGCCAACCCGACAGCTCCACCGTCGTCGTGACCGGGGTACGGAACGTCCACCAGGGCGGCGTCACCTATGACCTCACCGTCGGCACACTGCATACGTACTATGTGCTGGCAGGGACTGCACAGGTCCTCGTCCACAACTGCGACACCACCTATGTCACCTACACCAAAACGAATCCCGAGACCGGTGAGATCTACACTGGCCGATCACGTGGAACTGGCACACCGGAGCAGATAGTTGCGGCTCGTGATGCTGGGCACCACATGACAGAAAAGGGATTTGGCCCGGCAGTTCTCGACCAATCTGCGACTGCAACCAAGAGTGTTGCACTGCGGCATAGCGACCCTTCTTATCAGGCCATTCGAGGTCGCGAACAGCAGTTGATCGACGCCTTTGGCGGAGCGCAGAGCGCTGGGGGGACATCCGGAAATGCAATTCGCGGGATCGCAGAAGATAACCCGTTGCGTGGCCTGTACTTGAATGCTGCGACGGCAGCATTTGGTGGTCCGTAGGTTCGGCAGGTTTGATATCAGGAGGAGTCCGAGAATGTCCGTACGGTTCGCTGCCGGGAGCGCCCTCAGGGTGCCGATCCCTGGCGGGAGAGTCGCCTTTGGGGTCATGTTGGCAACACGTCCGTATATGGCTTTCTTCGACGATCGGCAAGTTGATGCCAAGAAGTTGACGGGATTCGAAGGTTCTCCGCTGTTCATCGTGGCTGTCCATAACTCGTCCTATTCGACTGGGAGGTGGGGTGCAAGTCTGGTCCATCTTCCCAAGGAATCACTCCCGCCGATCCCGTACTTCTTTCGCCAGAACGTTCTCAGGCCCTCCGACTGCGTCATTGTGGATAGTGATGGGAATACTCGAACGGCGGCGCCCGAAGACTGCTTGAAGTTGGAGCGGAGCGCTGTCTGGTCGGCCGAGCACATTGAGCGGCGGATTGAGGATCATTATGCAGGTCGCCCAAATGCCTTCCTTGAGTCGATGAAGGTCAAGTTGTAGGAATGGCTTGCGCCTCCGCCATTCAGTTTCGGGCGGGGCGATCTTGGCCACTTGCAGGATTCCGGCCCTCCGGCTACGCCCAGGGGCGGTGTGTACTCGCCGGACGTCACGTCTGACGTGGTGCAGGGCCTCGACTGCCCAGTGATTCTGGACGGGTTCGGAGACGGACGGTGCAGATCTTCGGGCGGCGGAGGCGCAACTGGCACTGCCAGCGCGTAGCCGCCAGGCCGGGGCTCTTGCCGTAGGCGACGTCGACGGCGCCGCGCAGCATCCCGATGCCCAGACCGGGCGGCTGGCGGCAAAGGCGACTTTCTCCGGGGATGCCTGCGTACCAGCGGCGTCCTCGGCCCGGATCGCAGGCAGGTACAGACGCCGGGCGAAGAAGACTTGCCCGCAATCGGCGGCGTAGGTGAGCAGCACCATCACCTGGCAGTCGCGCACGTCCCCAGCGGACCCGCGAGGAACTTCCGCCTCCGATGCGGAGTGGCAGCGTGCCCGGCCCACTCGACCATCGTCCAACCGTTCCTGCGGCCCCTCGATCACCTCCGCCCACCGTCCTCGTACCGCGCGGCCCACATCCCGTCGAGGTCCAGGAGAGAAGCTCACGGCACCCCCTCACTCGCCGGGCGCCACCTCGGCGAACCATCCGACGTCCCCCAGAGCGTCCTCGGCGACTCCCCCCAACTCCGGCTCCCCGAGGAGCCGTTCCAGACAGGCGACCACCTCAGAATCACCGGCCCCCCTCACAACGCCTCCACC
>NZ_LIRL01000956.1 GCF_001419795.1 Streptomyces niveiscabiei | reverse complement strand
GCACCGCCGGCCGCGCGGCCGAGGCCCTCGACCGCCTCGGCATCGCCGACCGCGCCGAGCCGCGCGCCTACACCCTCGACGCCCTCGCCGCCGAACTCGCCCCGGGCGACGTGGTGGTGTCGATGCTCCCGGCCACCGACCACCCCGGGCTCCTCGCGGCCTGCCTCGCCGCACGCGCCCACTTCGCCTGCTCCAGCTACGTGTCCGACGAACTCGCGGCGCAGGCCGAGGCGGCGCGGGCGGCGGGCCTCACGGTCCTCACCGAGGCGGGGCTCGACCCCGGCATCGACCACCTCTTCGCCCACAGCCTCGTCTCGCGGGCGCGCGCGGAGATCGGCGCGGAGAACAGGGCGACCTACTCCCTCACCTCCTGGTGCGGCGGCCTGCCCGCCGTCCCCAACTCCTTCCGCTACCGCTTCAGCTGGGCGCCCCTCGGCGTCCTCAACGCCCTGCGCTCACCCGCCCGCCACATCGAGGCCGGCGCCGAGCGGGTCACCCCCCTGCCCTGGGAGGCGACCCGCGAACTCACCCTCGGCGGCGAGACGTTCGAGGCCTACCCCAACCGCGACAGCGTCCCCTTCATCGCCCATTACGACCTGCCGTCCGGCTGGCTCGCCGACACGTTCGTGCGCGGCACCCTCCGCCTCCAGGGCTGGCAGCATGCCTGGGAGTCCGTCTTCGCCGAGCTGAAGAAGGGCGACGACGCGCGGATCGCCGAACTGGCGGGCGAGCTGGCCCGCACCTACCCCACGACCCGCGCGGACCGCGACCGCGTCGTCCTCGGCGTCTCCCTGTCCGTCCGCAGCCCCAACGGCCGCACCTGGACCGGCAGTTACCTCCTCGACCGGGTCGGTACCGCCGAGGAGTCCGCCATGGCCCACACGGTCTCCCGCCCCCTCGCCCTCGGCGTCCGCCACATCCTCGACTCCTCCCTCCCGCCGGGCCTGAGCCGCGCCGCCGAGACGGCGGTCCGCTCGGAGGAGTGGCTGAACGAACTCGCGGAAGAGGGGCTGGAGTTCACGATGCGGGTGGGCTAGCGCGCGAGCGCCTCGTGCACGAACCGCTTGATCTCCGGGTACAGCGCGTGCGACGAGCGCGGCCTGACCTGCGTCATGAACTGCACCGTCACATCGTGTTCCGGGTCGACCCAGAACGTCGTGGTCGCGACGCCGCTCCAGCCGTACGTCCCCTTGCCCGCCGGGGCCTTGGTGCGGTCGGGGTCGATGACCACCGAGACGCCGAGGCCGAAACCCAGGCCGTCCTTGCTGGGTTCGTCGTGGGACGGGCGGCTGCCGTACGTGCGCATGTCGACGCCGCCGGGAAGATGATTGCGGGTCATCAGGTCGACGGTCCCCGGCGACAGCAGCCGTACGCCGTCCAACTCGCCGCGCCCGCGCAGGAACTCGGCGAACCGGTGCACGTCGTGCGCACCCGCCACCATGCCACCGGCGCCGGACAGGAACCGGGGCCGCCCGCCCCTGAGCGGCAGCCCGGCGACCGGTCTGATCCCCCCGTCCTCCGTCTCCCCGTACAGCTCCGCCAACCGCTCGGCCTGCACGTCACTCACCCAGAACCCGGCGTCGGGCATGCCGAGCGGCCCGAACACCCGCTCCGCGAGGAACGCGTCCAGCGACTGCCCCGACACCACCTCCACGACCCGCGCGAGGACGTTGGTGGCCACCGAGTAGTTCCACTCGGTGCCGGGTTCGAACTGGAGCGGCAGCGAGGCGTACACGTCGACCGTGCCCGCGAGGTCCGTGCCGGGGGCCACCGAGGAGTCGAGGCCCGCCTCGCGGTAGAGGGCGTCCACGGGGTGCGTGCCGTAGAACGCGAACGTCAACCCGGCGGTGTGGGTGAGGAGATGGCGGACCAGTATCGGACCGTCCGCGGGCCGCGTCACCATCTCGCGCCCGCTGCCGCCGACGTACACGCGGGGCTCGGCGAACGACGGAATGTGCCGGGCCACCGGGTCGTCAAGACCCAGCCTGCCCTCCTCGACCAGGAGCAGCGCCGCCACCGACGTCACCGGCTTGGTCATCGAGTACAGCCGCCACAGCGTGTCCGGCTCGACCGGGAGTCCGGCGGCGACGTCGCGGTGCCCGTGCGTCGTGAGGTGGGCGACCCGGCCGCCGCGCGCCACGGAGACGAGGTAGCCGGGGAGGTGCCCCTCCTCCACCTCGTGCGCGATGTACCGGTCCATCCGGTCCAGCACCTTCGGGTCCAGCCCGACCTCGCTCGGGTCGACCTCTTGCCGCAGCAGCGCCATCGTTCTCCTCCGGGGACGACTGTCGAGACGTACCGGCCGACCTGCTCCGGAGCACCTCACTCCTCATCGTTCCGCAGGCGACGCCACCCGGAACCCCTTTCGCACGTGTGCTGTGTGTGGGGTGCGTCGCTTCTGGTGATGCCGGGGAGGGCGGGGTGTCCGGTATGCGATACATGAGACGTGTGCGGAGGGCCCGGGGAATGCGGCGCTCGCGGACCGGAGTTGACGACGTACATGACTCAGGACACGACGGACGACGCCCTCCTCGCCCTGCTCTCCGACACCCGGGGCGGTGTGCTCGTCACGCTCAAGCGCGACGGCCGGCCCCAGCTCTCGAACGTCACCCATCACTACGACCCCGATGAGCGCGTGGTGCGGATCTCCGTCACCGCCGACCGTGCGAAGACCCGCAACCTCCTGCGCGACCCCCGCACCAGCTACCACGTGACCAGCGCCGACCGCTGGGCCTACACGGTGGTGGAGGGCACCGCCGATCTGACCCCCGTGGCCGAGGACCCCGCCGACGACACGGTCGAGGAGTTGATCCGCCTCTACCGCGCGGTCCAGGGGGAGCACCCGGACTGGGACGACTACCGTGCCGCGATGGTCCGGGACCGGCGGCTCGTGGTCCGGCTGCGGGTGGAGCGGGCGTACGGGATTCCGGAGAAGAAGGCCGGCTGAACCGGCGTACGCGGCGAAGTCCCCGGAACGGCCGGGGACTTCGGGTCAGGCTGAGATCGATTCGCGATGAGGTTGTTCTCCCGGGGTGCGGAGGCCCAGTTTCTCGGTCGGGATCTTCGCCGTCTCGCGGGCGGTGAGGGCCGCGAGGACCGGTGGGAGGCACAGGGCCGCGGTGAAGAGGGCCACCGACGACCAGTCGTCGCCGTCCGGGCCCGCGATCTGGGCCGCGAACGTGACCGCGAAACCGGCGATGGCGAAGCCGATCTGGGTGCCGATCGCCATACCCGAGAGGCGGACGCGGGTCGTGAACATCTCGCCGTAGAAGGACGGCCAGACACCGTTCGCGGCGCTGTAGACGACGCCGAAGGTGAGGATGCCGAGCAGCATGATCAGGGGGTACGAGCCGGTCGAGATCGCCCACAGGTACAGGAACATCATGACCGCGCTGCCCGCCGCGCCGGCCAGGAACACCGGGCGCCGGCCGATCCGGTCGGAGAGGGTGGCCCACAGGGGGATCGCCGCGAGGGCGACGAGGTTGGCGAGCGCGCCGACCCACAGCATCGACGTACGGCTCATGCCGACCGCGTCGCTGGTCGCGTACGACAGGGCCCAGACCGTGAAGATCGTGCTCACGGAGGCGACCAGGGCGCCCGCGATCACCCGCAGGACGTCCGCCCAGTGCTCGCGCAGGAGGACGACGAGCGGCATCTTGACGACGCCCTCGGTCGCGGCCTGCTGCTCGAACGCCGGGGTCTCGTCGAGCTTGCGGCGGATCACGTACCCGGCCACTGCGACCACGACGCTCAGCCAGAACGGGACGCGCCAGCCCCAGGACAGCAACTGGTCCTCGGGGAGCGCCGCGACCGGGATGAACACGAGGGTGGCGATGAGCTGGCCGCCCTGCGTGCCGCTCAGGGTGAAGCTCGTGAAGAAGCCCCGGCGGTGCGAGGGCGCGTGCTCCAGCGTCATCGACCCGGCGCTGGCCTGCTCGCCCGCCGCCGAGATGCCCTGGAGGACCCGGCACAGCACGAGCAGGACCGGCGCGAGGGTACCGACCTGTTCACGCGTGGGCAGGCAGCCGATCAGGAACGTCGACAGGCCCATCAGCATCAGCGTGAAGACCATGATCTTCTTGCGGCCCGCCCGGTCCCCGAAGTGGCCGAGGAACAGCGCGCCGACCGGCCGCGCGGCGTAGGCCACGCCGAACGTCGCCAGCGAGAGCAGGGTCGCCGTCGCCGGGTCGGACTCGTCGAAGAACACGTCCGGGAAGATCAGCGCGGCGGCGCTGCCGTAGATGAAGAAGTCGTAGTACTCCAGGGCGCTGCCGATCCAGGCGGCTGCGGCGGCCTTCTTCGGCTGGCCCGGCGGGGCGGTGGAGGGGGCGGGGA
>NZ_LIRL01000955.1 GCF_001419795.1 Streptomyces niveiscabiei | reverse complement strand
AGATGTGTATGAGGGACAGGGTGAGTTCCGTGCGCGGGCGGGGAGTTGGCTGGCGGGGCGGCTGGACGGGGTGTGGGACGCGGAGGAGTTCCGGGCGGGGTTGTCCTGAGTCGAGGGAGTCGGGGTGGTCCCCCCAACTCCCTTTCCGCTACGGCGACTCCGCCAGGATGCGGACCAGTTCGATCCGTGACCTGATCCCCAGCCGGTTGAAGACTCCCCTCAGATGGTGGTCGATCGTGCGCGGGCTCAGGGCGAGCCGTCCGGCGATCTCCCGGTTCGTCGCGCCGTCGGCGGCCATCCGGGCGACCAGCAACTGCTGGGCCGTGAGCGCGTCGACGGGGCTGGTGGACGCGCGTAGCGGTGCGGCCGGTGCGCCCAGGGCGCGCAGTTCGGCGCGCGCGAGGTCCGCGCAGTGGGGTGAGCCGAAGGAGGTGAACGCCTCAAGTGCGCTGTGGAGGCGGTCCCTTGCCTCGGTGCGGCGGCGCAGACGGCGCAGCGCGCTGCCGAACAGCAGCTCCGTGCGGGCCCGTTCGAAGTCGCGGGTGCCGTCCGCGTGCAGGTCGAGGGCTGCGCGGTAGTGGTCGACGGCCTCGGCGCCGGGGGTGAGCAGGGCCCGGCAACGGGCGCTCAGGGCGAGGTCGTCGGGGCTGCGGACGGCTCGCGCCCAGCGGTCGTAGTCGGCGTGCGCGGCCTCGGCGACGCGGGTGTCGCCGGTGCGGACGGCGGCCTCGACGTATGCGGGGGTCGCGAGGTGCCGGATGGCGCGGTGGCCGTGGCCCGGGCCGAACCCGGCGAGTGCGCGCAGCCGCGCGGCGGCGGCGTCGAAGCGGCCGGTGCCGAGGTCGAGGACGGCGAGCGCCCATTGCGCGAGGGCCGCGGGGAGGCCGAGGCCGTGCGCGAGGGCGTGTTCGCGTGCGGCGGCGGCCCGTTGCCGGCACAGGTCGGCGTCCCCGGTGAGCGCCGCGAACATCGCGAGCGCCGCCTGGAGGTGGCACGCCGCGTTGTCCTGGCCCGTCGTGTACGCGTCTCGCAGGGCCTCCAGCGCCGCCGCCTCCGCCGCGCGGGGACGTCCGGTCCAGAAGTCGGCGTACACCTGGAACTCCCGCGCCTGTACGGCCGTTCCGGCGGCGCCGCGCGCCCGTGCCGACTCGGCCGCCCTGAGGGTCGCGGTGGCCGCGCGCGTGTGGTCGCCGAGCAGCAGCGCGGCGATTCCGGCGTGCACGAGGAGGGTGGGGTCGCCGCCGGGTCCGCAGCGGCCCGCGGCGGCTTCGAGGAGGTCGCGGGCGTCGCGGTAGCGGCCGTCCACCGCCGCCGCGAGGCCGGGGAGGACGCCGGGCGGGGTGATGCCGGTGCGGCGGGTGAGGGCGAGGGCTTCGCGGCAGCGGCGGAGGTCGCCGGTGTAGATGGCGGCTTCGGTGGCTCGGGCGAGGAGGTGGGGGGTG
>NZ_LIRL01000954.1 GCF_001419795.1 Streptomyces niveiscabiei | reverse complement strand
TACCCGCTCTACCCCGCCCACCCAGCTGCGGCGCGGCCGGCCGCAGCTGGGTGGGCGGGGTAGAGCGGGTACGGGTGGCCGGTTCGCGGAAGCCGTGCGCCAGGAAGCGTTTTCCCTGGCGTGGTCCGTCGTCCACCGATGTCGTAATCGTCGTCCCGCGCGGGAGCGTGATTGCGACATCCGGTGCCGCAGCTACTCCGGCTTGCGGGCCTCGTCGACCAGGAGGACCGGGATGCCGTCTCGGACCGGGTACGCGAGGCCGCAGGCGGGGCTCGTGCAGAGCAGGTCGGTGTCCTGTTCCGTGAGGGGGGCGTGGCAGGACGGGCAGGCGAGGATGTCCAGGAGGCCGGGTTCTACGAGGGGCATGGGGGTGTCCTTCACGGGTCGGGCGGCGTAGAAAGGCCAGCCTATCGCCGGGGGACCGTCAGGGTTCCGGTGAGCGCAGGACGCGGAGGTGGCCCCGGCGGGCGACCTCCATGGGGTCGGCGGCGCGGCCGGAGGCGCCTCCGGCGGCGCGTTCCTGGGGGCGCGCGGCTTCGCGGACCGCGTTGGCGAGGGCTTCGAGGTCGTCGCCGCTGGGGCGGGCCGGCGCGGACGCGTCGAGGAGGCGTACGACTTCCCAGCCGCGCGGGGCGGTGAGGCGCTCGGAGTGCTCGGCGCACAGGTCGTAGCAGTGGGGTTCGGCGTAGGTCGCGAGCGGTCCGAGGACGGCCGTCGAGTCGGCGTAGACGTACGTCAGCGTCGCGACGGCGGGTCGGCCGCAGGCGGTGCGCGAACAGCGACGTACAGGGCTCACGACGTTGGACGGTACCGCACTCTTGAGCGGGCCGCGACGACTCTCCACCAGGTCACTCCACCGTGTCGTGCTGTGAAACCCCCCACAGACTCCCCTTGTCATACCCCGCTGACCTGCGTGAACACCAGTTTTCAGCCGGTGGTCGAGGAGACGGACCGGTCAACAGCCGGTGCAAACCACAGCAATTGCCATGAGATCGGCGGTCTCGGAGAGATGCCGAATCGAGCCCAACCTTGGCCGGAATGGTCATCCTGCGACATGACGGTGAGCGCGGTACGGCGGCCTGAGCGGGGACTACGCTTCAGTAGTGATGGAGAGCTCCGTACCGCCCCGTGCCGCAGGCCCCGGGCCCCGCCGCCGCGACCGCCACGGGCGGGGCATGCGCGGCCCGATCGCGCCGCCCCAGGTGCCGCTCGCGGCGAGCCGGGCCGAGATGTTCGCCGACCTCGTGCAGGACTCGGTGGAGCGGCTGGAGCGGCGCTGGCCGCAGCTCGCGGACGTCGACTTCATGGTCCTGGAGGTCCCCCGCCTCGACGGCCCAGGGGGCCCCTGGAACGACGAGGCGGTTCCGCTCGGCGGCATCGTCCCCGCGGCCGGCAGCCGCCAGGCGCGGGTCGTCGTCTACCGGCGCCCGGTGGAGATCCGTACGAAGGGCCGCGACGAGCGTGCGGCCCTGGTGCACGAGATCGTCGTCGAACAGGTGGCGGAGCTGCTCGGGTTGACGCCGGAGACGGTGGATCCCCGGTACGGCGAGGACTGAACCGTCACCGGACGTCGAGCGGCGCCAGCAGTGAGGGGACCGGGCGGTCGAGGTCGTCGCCCAGGATCGTGCCGATGACGTCGACGGTCTGCTCCCAGCCGGTGACGGCGACGCAGGGGACGCCCATCGCGCGGACGGGGTAGTCGTTGCCGCCCTCGTCGAGGCGGTCGCCGACGAAGAGGACGTCCTCCTTGACGAGGCCGAGGTGGTCGAGGAGGCGCTGCATGCCGTACGCCTTGTCGATGCCCTTCTTGGTGACGTCGATGGACGTCGAGCCGCCGCTGCGGACCTCCAGGTCGGGGAGGCGTTCGGAGGCGTACTCCCACAGGGCGCGGCGGCGGGTGCCGGTGGGGTCCCAGGCGGCCTTCTCCTGGTGCGGGGCCTGCTGGCCGAGCGCGGAGAAGGTGATCTGGCTGTCGCGGTCCTCGATGATGTCGCCCCAGGTGTTCTCGGCCCACAGGCCGAGGGACTTGGCGCCTTCGGTGAGGACGCGCACGATGAGGGCCTTCTCGTCCTCGGTGAGGTTCTCGGCGTAGACGTTGCGCCACTCCCCCGCTTCCCAGCGCAGGTAGCGGGTGCCGCAGGTCGGCATGAGGTGGAGGCGCTCGGCGAGTTCGGGGGTGAGCGGCAGTTCGTCCAGCACCTGGGTGCGGAACTGCTCGTACCGGCCGCCGGAGATGATGCAGACGGGCTTCTCGGCGAGCAGCCGGGTCAGGCACTGCGCCATCGTCGGCGTGATCTTCGCCTTGGAGAGGGCGAGCGTGTCGTCCAGGTCGAACACCACGATGCGAGTCGACGGTCCCAATGCGCTTCCTTTTCCTTGTGCTCTCGTCGGCCGGAGGCCGGGCACCCCCCCCGGGGGCACGGAGCCCTCATCCTCCGTAAATCTGAACAATGCGTCAAGGCAGGTCAGACACGCCCTTCAGGGGTGATCACCACCCGAATCGCCACACAGAATTCAGCCCCCGTTCAGGATCGACAGGTCCTGCGTGCTGTCCGGGACGGCGACCGTGCCCCGGTCGTCGGGGAGGGTCTGGGTGGTGAAGCCGGGGCCGTCCTCGTCGGTGGAGACCAGCGTGCGGGAGGCGTACACGGGCCCGCCGGAGACGGTCTCGACGGTCAGCGCGTACGTGCCCTTCAGCCCGGCGGGCACGGGCAGGGCGAGGTCCTGGGTGGTGCCCGCCTTGACGGTGTACGTCTTCGAGGCGGCCGTGCCCCCGTCGGTGCCGGCGGACGCGGTGACCTTGATCTGGGCGGTCGCCGTGGGCGCGGTGACCGACAGGGTGGTGCCCTTGGCGGTGTTGCCGAGGACGGACGCGCGCGTGCCGACGGGTGCGGTGGCCGGGATGAACGAGGTCTCCTGGGCATTGCCCTTGCCCCGGGTGACGCGGACCGCCGCGACGACCGGCGTGGTGACGTCGCCCGGGGACAGGACCAGCGAACCGGCCTCCCCGCGCGTGATGTCGCCGAGGTCGACGGAGGTGGTGCTGCCCGCCTTGATGTGCAGGGTCTCGTGGCCCGCCGGGGTGATGAGGCCGTTGGCGGAGGCGAGCTGGATCTTCAGGTCGGCGTCGGAGTCGTCGGGGGTGAAGGCGACCAGGCGTACGGCGGTGGCGTCCTTGGGGATGCCGGGGATCACGAGGGTGTTCGCGGGGTCCGTGGAGGCCGTCAGCCAGTCGCCGCCGAGCTTGTCGTCGAGGGCCTGGACGGCGGCGCCGACGCGCCCGCTGCGGACGTTCACGTGGACGGTGACGTCGTCGAGCTTGTCGGTGGTCAGGGTGGACAGCAGGATCGGCTCGCTGGAGTGCGCGGGGACGGTGATGCCGTCGCCGACGGAGGAGTCGAGGGTGCCCTCGGGGCCGTACAGCTCGACGTCGACGACGGCCGCCGAGTCGTCCGGGTTGGTGAGGTGGAGGTAGTCGGTGCGGTCGGCCGCCGTACTCGCGCCGGGGAACCAGAACTCGGTGTCGGGGGCACCGCAGGCGAGGCCGAGCAGGCCCCGGCCGGTGCCGGCGGCGACGCCGGTGGTGGCCTGGAGGGTCCAGCCGGGCGCGTACTTGCCCTCGGCGGTGCCGACCAGCGCGGGCGCGCTGCCGCCGCTGACATCGCCGGTGACGGGCTTGCCGGGGGCACCGGGGGTGACGGCGGACTTCCCGGCGGGCTTCGTCCTCCCGCCCTGCGCGCTCTCCGCGACCCCGGTGAGCGTCGCCTTCCCCTCGGCGCCGGTGCCCTCGGTGACCGGCGTGAAGGACGTGTACGCGGTGTCGGCGAGGTCGGAGGTGCTGGGCGCCGGGCAGACCAGGCCGGTGCGCTCGACGGGCAGCCGGGAGGCCGCCTTGGGCGCGGCGGTGCCGGCCCGCGCCGGTTCCTGGACGACGGCGAAGGCGGTGACGGCGGCGAGCGCGGCC
>NZ_LIRL01000953.1 GCF_001419795.1 Streptomyces niveiscabiei | reverse complement strand
GGCCTCGGGCGCGCGGTGTCGGCCGAGGCCAGCCCACGCTTGCGCAGCGGGGACGCTGTCCGGGTCGGGTATGGGCGCCGAGTCCAACTCGGAGTGCGGTGGCCCGTCGAGTGTCGTCGGGGCGGCTGTGGCGGGGAACTCGGCGTCGGGCGTGCGGTGTTGGTGGAGCGGTGCCCCTGCCTGTGCGGCGGCGATGCTGTCCGGGTTGGGTGTGGGCGGCGAGTCCAGCCCGGCGTGGGGCGGCCCGTCGAGTGTTGTCGGGCCGGTCGTGGCGAGGAACTCGGCCTCGGGCGCGCGGTGTCGACCGAGCTCAGCCCACGCTTGCGCGGCGGCGATGCTGTCCGGGTCGGGTGTGGGCGGCGAGTCCAGCCCGGCGTGGGGCGGCCCGCTGAGTGTCGTCAGGTCGGGTGTGGGCGACGAGCCGAGTGTCGTCGGGCCGTTCACGGCAAGGAACTCGGCGTCCAGCGCCCGGTGTTGATGGAGTGCCGCCCACACCCGTGCAGCGGCGATGTTCTCCAGGCCGGGTGTGGGCGAGGTGCGAAGGGCGGCGTGCAGAGGGTTCCCGAGTGCGAGCAGGCCCTCGTGGTCCCCGTGCCGCAGGCTCAGCGCGGTCGCTTCCCGGAGCACGTCCGGTGTGAGTGGATCGTCCGGTGCGAGGCGGGTGAGCGCGGCGGCGTAGGCGCGGGCCGATCGGGGCCAGTCGGTCCTGGCGTCCTCGCGGGCCGCCGCGAGGAGCAGCGGGACGGCGATGGAGTCGGGGACGCGCGCGCCGGACGCGGCGACGCGGTCGGCGAGCCGGGGATGGCTGCGGCCGGTGACGCCGGCGCCGATCCGTTCGGCCAGCGAGGTGACGTACCGGGCGGAGTTGGCCTGGACGTCGCGGTCGAGGGGCAGGTTCCGCAGGGCCGCCGCGAGGGCGGGGACGGCGAAGGACAGGCGGCCCCGGGGGTCGGAGGCCAGGATGCCGTCCGTGATGAGGCGGTCGAGCCGGCGTTCGAGGGCGCGGGCGCCGGAGGACGGTGTCATGCGGAACGCGTCGTCGACGTGCACTTCGGCGTGGTCCAGCACGCGGGCGGTGACGATCGCGGCCTCGACGGTCCCGGAGTACGGGGGTTCGTGGGGCAGGCCGAATTCGAGGGGGAACGCGTCCTCGGCGGCCAGCCGCAGGTCGCGCGCGGGGCGGGCGAGGCACATCAGGCCGTCGAGTTCCAGCAGGTCCCCTTCGTCCAGGGTGCCGAGGACGGACAGGACGGCCCGCGGGTTGCCCGCGAGCCGGCCCAGGGCCCGGGACACGGCGTCCGCCAGCGCGGGATCGGCCGGGCGCCCGAACCGCCGGGTGACGTGGAGGCCGACCAGCACGGCGACGTCGGCCGGGCGCAGCGGGGAGAGTTCGAGGACGTGGTCGGCCGCGACCGAGGGCTGGGCGCGGCGCGCGGTCATCACGACGGGTACGCCGTACGGCCGGAAGACCCGCAGCAGCAGCCCCAGCGCCTCGGCGGCGGGCGGCGGCAGGAGATCGACGTCGTCGACGACCAGGGCGAGCGGCATCCGACGTGCCGCCGAGGCCAGCGCCCCGGACAGCGCGGACAGCCCCTCCGCACCGCCGACCCGCCCCGCCGCACGCAACCGCGACCTCACGGGCCCCGGCAGTCCGGCCAGCCGGTCGTCCGGGTCCGTGAGGACCAGGCCGCGATCCGCGGTGACGGCGATCGCGTCGTCCGTGTCCTTCGTGTTCTTCGGGCCGACCCGTACCACCGCCGTCCCGGCCCGGGCCGCCGTACGCCGCGCCTCTTCCACGACGGTCGTCCGGCCCGCCCCGGTCCCGGCGGTGACGAGCAGGACACGCGCCGCGCCGCCGGTGGCCCGGAGAGCGTCCGTCAGTGTTCCGATGTCGCCGTCCCTGCCGACGACCGCCCCGCGCCGCTCCCGCACCCTGCCGTCCCGTTCCTCGTGGTCACCCCGGAGGGAAAGACGGCACCCGGCCGTTTTCCGTTCCCTCTGCCCGGACGAAGATCATCATCTCTCCGCCGCGGCTCGTAGGGTCGGCTCACTGACGGGGAGCCAGGTCTCGTACGTACGTCCCGGCGACACGTCTCGCAACACGTCTCGGAAACCGGAGGATGACCGTGGGGTCGCACACCGACGAACTGGCCCGCTGGGGCAGACCCGCCCGCATGGACCGCACCGACGACCGCCTGCTCGGCCGCGAACGCGAGTCGCGGCGGCTCGACGGCCTGCTGGGCGACCCCGACGGTCCGCGCCTCGTCCTCGTACGGGGCGAACAGGGCGTGGGGCGCAGCGCGTTCCTGCGTGCGGGCGGTGAGCGGCTGCGGGCGAGCGGGGGCGCGGTGTACGCGGTGGACTGCGTGCCCGGCGACGCGGACCGGCCGTTGCTGCTGGCGCTGCGGCTGGTCATGGCGCTGCGGGAGCGCCGTCCGGCTGGGGATCGGGCTGCGACGGAGGTGTTGTCGGCCGTGGATCGAGGGGACCGTGCGGCGACGGAAGCGTTGTCGGCCGTGGACCGGGGCGATCTGGCGGCGATGGAGGCGTTGTTGCGGGCCGTCCTGGCCCGGTGCGCGCCGGTGACGGTCCTCGTCGACGACGCCCAGTACGCCGATCAGGGCTCCCTGTCCGCGCTGAGCCGGATCGACGTCCCCGGCGTGCGGCTGGTGGTGTCGGTGGCCTGCCGGGACGGTGCGGAACCGGACAAGCCCGCGCCCGCCGACGGGGATGCCCCGCACCACGTGCTCGACACGCCCTCGGCCGACGCGGTGGTCCTGGGCCCGCTGGACCCCCACGACACCGACGCCCTGGTCGCGCGCTGGCTCCAGGCCGAAGCGGACACCCAACTCGCCCGACAGGTCCGCGAGTTGACGCGCGGTCTCCCGGGAGCGGTCGAGGCCCTGCTCACCGCGTGGACGCGCCAGGACGTGATCCGCGTCGCCGACGGCCACGCCTTCGTCCCCTCCAGGGCGACGGTCCCGGTGCTGCCGGACGACGACCGCTTCCTCACGGCCCTGGACCGGCTCGGCGAGCCCGCGCGCACGGTGGCCGCAGCGCTGAGCATCCTGGGCCCACTCGGCGAACCGGCCCTCCACCTCACCGCGCAGTGCACCGGCCTGTCCCCCGAGGCCGTCGACGAAGGCGCCCGCCGACTGGCCGAGGCGGGTATCGTCGACGAGGCCCCGGGCCTGCCCTTCCGCCTCCCGCTCACCGCCCACGCCGTCCGCGAGCGCATGAGCCCCGTACGACGCAGCCGGCTCTCCGCCGCAGCGGTCGAGGTCCTGTGGAACGGCGCCGGATCGCCGGGCGACGGCACTTCGGCCCCGCACGCAGAGCCCGGTCCTCCCGACGGCACGGCCTCGGAGCCCGGCCTTCTCCGGAGCGGCGCCGGGTCGGCATCCGGCGATGCCTCGGCCCCGCACGCAGAGCCTGGCTCTCCCGACGGTACGGCCCCGGAGCCCGGCCGTTTCCGGAGCGGCGCCGGGTCGGCACCCGGTGACACCCCG
>NZ_LIRL01000952.1 GCF_001419795.1 Streptomyces niveiscabiei | reverse complement strand
GGCGGAGGGTGTCGCGCAGGACTGTGAGGGCGGTGGTGTGTTCGGCGGTTCGGGGTGGGGACAGCAGCAGGGTTCCGCCGATGATCTGTACGTGGGTGCCGGTGGCTTGTTCGAGGCTTGGCGGAGGCGGCCTCGGCGTACGGGGATGGGTGCCGGGCCGGGGTGTTCATGGGGTCAGGTGCGCGGGAGGTTCTCGCGCTTCACCGCATCGACGAACGAGGTCCAAGAGGTCGTCGGGAAGACGAAGGCACCCCGCGCGGGGATCTTCGAGTCGCGGATCGCGACCTCGCCGGCAGGCAGGGGGAGGTACTCGACGCAGTCGGCGCCAGCTCCGTTGCTGTAGCTGCTCTTCTGCCAGCCGTCTGCCGGGAGGTTCTTGCGGATCATCGGCTTCCTCTAGCTTCCTTCGAAGTCCCGCATCGCGAGCTTGATCAAGTCAGCGGTCTGCCGTGACGATAGGGCGGATGCGCGAATCTCGTCAAAGAGCTTCCGATGCGACGTGACGTCAGCAACATCTTGCATGAAGAGGGCCTTGGTTACGGTGTCGATCTCTACGACGTCCAAGGTAGTGGCGTCCTCGTTGATGAGAATCCTGAAGGACCCTTCGAGACCAGCGTAGACCGCCTGCTCGAACGGTACGACCTGGATGGTCACTTGAGGTTTCTTCGCCAGTTCAAGCAGATGGCCGAGCTGCTTGACCATGACTTCGGGACCGCCGATCGGCCTGCGCACCACGCCTTCATCCAGGATGAACACCGCCTGCGGCGGCTCCTCCTGCTCGAAGACACCCTGCCGCGCCATACGCAGTCCGACGTAGTGCTCTACATCCTCAGGGGTACGCCACGGGTCGAACCCCTGGATCATGGCGTACGCGTATTCCGGCGTCTGGAGTAGGCCCGGCGTGTACATCGCCGCGAACTCCTCGATGCGCGTGCACTCCGACTCCAGTGCCACGATCTCCCGTAGGTTGACGCCGAGTTCGTACTCGGGGAAGTACTGCCGCTGACCGCTCTCCCTGAGCAGCGTGAGCAGGTCCACGCGGACCCGTTCGTCCTTCACCCCGTACAGGTCGAGCAGCGCCAGGAGTTCCAGCCGACGGAGCCTGAGCTTGCCGGTCTCCATCTTGGAGATCTTGCTCTGCTGGCCGTCGATCTCGGCTGCGGCTTCCTTCTGGCCGATGCCCGCCGCCTCGCGCAGCCGCTTCATGTCGGCTCCGAGCTTGCGCTGCCTGAGCGTCGGGCCTTGCCTTCCCGTCACATCTCCTCCTTGAGCGGGACCAAGTCTGTCGTACGGCACAACTCGTGGGGAACCTCGCGTCCGGGTCGGCATATGCCAACGACCCGTGCCGCTTTAGCTCGTTCGGATTTATTCTCTGAAGCATGTTGCAGTTAGGGAATCTGCTGCCCCACTCTGGTGTCTTGTCAGTCGCGCCTTGCCATCAGGCATCAACCTACTGGCTACTGGCCGACCTTGGATGCCGAACGCCCAACTGGAGGCGGGATGACGGAACATGTGCACCAGGAGTTCCGATTGCCCTTGTTCGTCGAGCCCGAGGAACTGCACTGGGTCCGCCGCGTCGTCCGATCCCACGTTCGGGTGTGGGGACTTGACGCCGCCCTGGACGACGCGCTGGAGGTCGTCACCGAACTGCTCACCAACGTCCATCGGTACGCCGGGGGTATCGCCCTTCTCGTACTCCAGTACTACGGCGACGAGTTGCGCATCACCGTCAGCGACCGTTCCCGCGTCCTGCCCGTCATGAAGGAGCCCGACTGGGATGCGCAGTCCGGGCGAGGGATGCTGCTCGTCTCCGCGCTCAGCGAGTGGTGGCGGGCCGAAGCGACGGCCGGCGGCAAGGACGTGTGCTGCGGGTTGCGCGTACGGGGGTCGGCGTGAGGATCGTCCCGTACATCACCTGCCGTGAGGGCGAGACGCCCGCGCCCCACTCGTCCCTGCGCGGCGTGTACGGCCCCGACGGCCGCCTCCGCCTCAGCTACCGGACCGAACTCCCCGGCGACCGGGACCTCAACGGCGTTCTGTGGGCCCGCTGTTCACAACAGGTCGGCAGCAACGGCCTCCCCGTCGGGGAACCCCAGTGGAAACTGGTCCACCCCGCGCGTCAACGCGACTGCATGCAGCGCCTGTTGTGCCAGATCTGCGCTCAACCCGCGCGCACGCCAAGGGGGTTCATCTTCCTCACCTCCCCCGGCGAACTCCCCTCAGGCGCAACCACCCTCCACACCACCCAACCCCCGGTCTGCCTCCGCCACACCCGCACAGCCACCACCCTCT
>NZ_LIRL01000951.1 GCF_001419795.1 Streptomyces niveiscabiei | reverse complement strand
CGGGCGGCGAGTTCGGGGCGGAGCCAGTTGCGGGCGTGGTTGGTGGGCTCGCCGGTTCTCTCGTCGGAGCGGAGGCGGTGGTACGTCGCCAGCTCGGGCAAGTCGGGGAAGTGGGCGGCCAGTTCGGGCGGGACCGGGGCCCTGCCGTGGTCCAGGAGCTGTGTGCGCATGCCGGACTGCTGGGCGACGATCGCGTCCACCGAGCCCAACAGGCGTACCGGCGTGCCGCGCCTGGCGCCGGGTTCGATGAAGGTGCCCCGGCGCCGGTGGCGGGTGATGAGGCCCTCGGTCTCCAGCTCCTTGAGGGCCTGGCGCATCGTGAGGACGCTGACGCCGTAGTGGGCCGCGAGCCGCTCCTCGGTCGGCAGGCGCAGCGGCGCGTCGGGCGAGCGGCCGAGGATCGAGGCGCGCAGGGACTGCGAAACCTGGTACCACAGAGGGAGTTTGGCGTTGAGGCTGAGCGAGTCGGGGGCGAAGGAGGTCACGGCGCCAGCCTGAAACTCCGGTGCCCGGGACGGAAGTGCCGCTCCAGCCCCCGCCAGACATCGTCGTACCGCTCCTGAAGATGCTCCCCGGCATGCGCCGCGAGCGTGATCGGCCAGCGCGTCTCGAACATGAACGCCAGCCCGTCGTCGAGGCGTTGGGGCTTCAGCTCGGCGTGGCTCGCCCGCTCGTACGTCTCCCGGTCGGGCCCGTGCGCGGACATCATGTTGTGCAGCGACCCCCCGCCCGGCACGAACCCGGCGGACTTCGCGTCGTACGCCCCCTCGATCAGCCCCATGTACTCGCTCATCACGTTGCGATGGAAGTACGGCGGCCGGAACGTGTCCTCGCCGACCAGCCAACGCGGCGCGAACACCACGAAGTCGACGCCGGCCAGCCCCGGTGTGTCCGACGGCGACGTCAGCACCGTGAAGATCGACGGGTCGGGATGGTCGTACGAGATCGTCCCGATGACGTTGAACCGCCGCAGGTCGTACACGTACGGCACGAGGTTGCCGTGCCAGGCGACGACGTCGAGCGGGGAGTGGTCGTACGTCGCTCGCCAGAGGTTGCCGCAGAACTTGCTGACGACCTCGACGGGCCCTTCGACGTCCTCGTACGCGGCGACCGGCGCCCTGAAGTCCCGTGGATTCGCCAGGCCGTTGGCGCCGATCGGGCCGAGGTCGGGGAGCCGGAAGGGGGCGCCGTAGTTCTCGCAGACGTACCCGCGGGCGGTCGCGTCGAGGAGGGTGGCACGGAACCGGACGCCTCGCGGGACCAGCGCCATGTGCCCCGGTTCCGCGTGGAGTTGGCCGAACTCCGTGTGCAGCAGGAGGCCGCCGCGCTCGGGGACGATCAGCAACTCCCCGTCGGCGTCGGAGAAGACGCGGTCCATGGAGGCGTTCGCGTGGTAGAGGTGCACGGCCATCCCGGCGCGCTGCGTGGCGTCGCCGTTGCCGCCGACCGTCCACAGCCCGGCGAGGAGGTCGGTGCCGGGGGCGGGCTCCGGAAGGGGGTCCCAGCGCAGCCGGTTGGGGTCGGGGACGGCCTCCGTGAAGGGGCCCGTACGGATCGCGCCGTTGTCGGTCCGGGCGAACGCGGGATGTGCGGCGCTCGGCCGGATCCGGTACAGCCACGAGCGCCGGTTGTGGGCACGCGGCTCGGTGAACGCCGTACCGCTGAGCTGCTCCGCGTAGAGCCCGAGGGGGGCGCGCTGGGGAGAGTTGCGGCCCTCGGGGAGCGCCCCGGGCACCGCCTCCGAGCTGTGCTCGTTGCCGAAGCCGGTGAGGTACGTCAGTCCCTCGGCGGTCTTGCGCGCGTCCGTGGCCATCGTCGCTCCCTCGCGTCCGAATCCTCTGTATCACCGTAGGAATGAAGCGGCTGGCTCGCAAGGGGTACCCGGGTAGTCCTCTGGTAGGACGATCGCGGGGGGACGAGAACCAGACTCCAGGGGGATTCGAGCACCGGGGGGCTGTTCTAGGCTCACGGCATGTCGTGGACGCGTGGGTTTCTCGCCGCGCTCGCGGTCTGTGTCCTGCTGCCGGCCGGACTCGCGGGCTGCGGGTCCAGTGCCGGCTCCGAACAGGGAGACGGGAAGAACGGGGCGTCGACCGCCCCTGCCGGAAAACTCCTGGACGACACGGACGAGGCGGGCCGCCGGTACCGGGAGGTAGGCAGCAAGGGGGCGCCCTGGGTGGGCGTCCAGGTCGAACCGGACTCCGACGGGAGCTGGGAGGTGCGCCTCACCCTGCGCAACTTCCGCTTCTCCCCCCAGGGCAGCGCCGCGCGGGCCGTCGAGGGCCGGGGGGCCGCGCGCCTGTACGTCGACGACAAGCCGCTCGCCGAGCTGCGCACCCCGCGCTACCGCATCGGCGCGGGCTACCTGCCGCACGGCACCCACCACGTCACCGCCCGGCTGTACGCGGACGACGGCACGGTGTGGGCGGTGGACGGCAAGATGGTGCAGAGCACGGCGGACATCACGGCGTCGGAGCCGGAGGCTTCGCCGGGGGCGGGGTCGCCTTCGCCTTCAGGGCCGGGGTCGGCGTCGGGCTCGCCTTCGCGCTCGGCCGCGGGGTCGGCGGCGCCTACGGGGGTCGCGCTGGGGAGGGCCTCGGGTCTCGCGGCGACGGCCTCGGGCACGCCGTTCCCGACGGCCGCGGTCGCCTCGTACCCCCACCCGTACTCCCCGTACCCGCCGCACTCCGGGTACTCCCCGTACGTCTCCCTGGTCGTGGACACCTCCTCCCTTCCGCCCTCCGGGAGCACCCGGTCCCTCTCCAGTACTACGGCGGTAGCCTCTAGCACTCCCGCGCAGCCGAGCGCGGCCGGCGGCCCGTTCCGTCCCGACGGGCGGGGTACCCCGGCCACCGGCGGAAAGGCATCATGAACTCCGTGCCTCAAGCGACATCGCTGCGCCGAGCGCCCGTCCAGCGCCGGAGTGCGGAACGGCTGA
The DNA here is from genome assembly GCF_001419795.1 of Streptomyces niveiscabiei. Classification (GTDB taxonomy): domain Bacteria; phylum Actinomycetota; class Actinomycetes; order Streptomycetales; family Streptomycetaceae; genus Streptomyces; species Streptomyces niveiscabiei. The sequence continues at coordinate 5,051 of NZ_LIRL01000951.1, read as the reverse complement.
CCAGGATTCTTGACGCGTGCGCGGACCTTCTCGACGAGGTGGGCTACGACGACCTCTCCACGCGGGCCGTCGCCCAGCGGGCCGGTGTGCCCATCGGCTCGGTGTACCGCTTCTTCGGGAACAAGCGGCAGATGGCCGACGCGCTGGCCCAGCGCAACCTGGAGAGGTACTCCACCCGGGTGACCGAGCGCCTTGAGCGGGCCGGTACGGGGGACTGGCGGGCGGCGATGGACGCGGTGCTCGACGAGTACCTGGAGATGACCCGTACCGCCCCCGGCTTCTCCCTCGTCGACTTCGGCAACCAGATCCCGGTCGGCTCCCGGCACGCCGAGCCCAACACGCGCGTCGCCGACCGCCTCACGGAACTCCTCTCGGCGTACCTCGACCGGACGCCGGACGACGACCTGCGCCGTACGTTCCTGATCGCCGTCGAGACCGCCGACACCCTCGTCCACCTGGCCTTCCGCCTGTCCCCCGAGGGGGACGAGCAGGTGATCGAGGAGACGCGGCAGCTGCTGCGGGCGTATCTGGCGCGGGTGCTGGACTGAGAGAGCCGGGCCGGGGGCGTCGTAGTCCCCTCCCCCTCGTCGTAGTCCCCTCGCTCTCAGGGACCAGCCCCAAAGGACTCCCCGTAATACCTACCGGTCGGTACGCTCGGAGTATCACTACCCACGTACTAGTACCCGCGTACCAGTACCCGCGCCGAAGCCGTCGCCCCTCCGGGAGGACCCGTGTCCCGAACCGCCCTGCGTGTCTGCCCCCTGTGCGAGGCCACCTGCGGTCTGACGCTCACGATCGAGGGGACCGCGGTCACCCGGGCCAGAGGGGACCGGGACGACGTGTTCAGCAAGGGCTTCATATGCCCCAAGGGCGCGTCCTTCGGCGCGCTCGACGGCGACCCCGACCGGCTGCGTACGCCGCTCGTCCGCCGGGACGGCGAACTGCGGGAGGCGACCTGGACGGAGGCGTTCGACGCCGTGGCCGCCGGGGTGCGCGGCGTCGTCGAGCGGTACGGCGCCGAGTCGGTCGGCGTGGTGCTGGGCAACCCCAACGTGCACACCGTCGCCGGCGCGCTCTACCCGCCCGTCCTGCTCGCCGGCCTCGGCACGCGCAGCTACTTCACCGCCTCGACGGTGGACCAGATGCCCAAGCACGTCTCCTCCGGCCTCCTCTTCGGCGACGCGAACGCCATCCCCGTACCCGACCTCGACCGCACCGACCACCTCCTGCTGATCGGCGCCAACCCCCTTGAGTCCAACGGGAGTCTGTGCACGGCCCCCGACTTCCCGGGCCGCCTCAAGGCGCTGAAGGCGGGCGGCGGCACCCTCGTCGTCATCGACCCGCGCCGCACCCGCACCGCGAAGCTCGCCGACCGCCACGTCCCGATCCGCCCGGGTACGGACGCCCTGCTGCTCGCGGCGATGGCGCACACCCTGTTCGCCGAAGACCTCGTGGAGACGGGGGAGTTGACCCCGCACCTCCAGGGCCTGGCCGAACTCCGGGACGCCGTCGGCGAGTTCACCCCCGACGCGGTGGCCGCCGCCTGTGACGTCGACGCGGACACGATCCGCACGCTCGCCCGGGACCTCGCAGCCGCCCCAACTGCCGCCGTGTACGCGCGAATCGGCAGCTGCACGGTCCCGTACGGCACGCTCGCGAGCTGGCTCGTGGACGTCCTCAACATCCTCACCGGCAACCTCGACCGCGTCGGCGGCGCCCTCTTTCCGCAAGCGGCGACGGACAGGACCCCGCGCCCGGCGGGCCCAAGCCACGGGTTCGCGTTGGGGCGGTGGCGGTCCAGGGTGAGCCAACACCCTGAGGCCAAGGGCGAGTTGCCGCTCTCCGCGCTGGCCGAGGAGATCGACACGGCGACGGCCGAGGGCGAGCCGATCCGCGCGCTGATCGCGGTCGCCGCGAACCCCGTGCTGTCCGCGCCCGACGGCGACCGGCTCGACAAGGCCCTGTCCGGGCTGGAGTTCATGGTCAGCGTCGACCCCTACCTCAACGAGACGTCCCGGCACGCCGACGTGGTCCTGCCCCCGCCGCCGCCCTCGCAGAGCCCGCACCACGACTTCGCGCTCAACACCCTCGCCATCCGCGCGCAGGTCCGCTACAACCGGGCCGCGATCCCGCTGGAACCCGGCCGCATGGCCGAGAGCGAGATCCTCGCGCGCCTCACCCTCGCCGCGACCGGCATGCACGGCGCCGACCCATCGGCCGTCGACGACATGGTGATCGCCCAGACCCTCGGCAAGGCCGTCAAGGAGGCCCACTCCCCGGCCCACGGCCGCGACCCCAAGGAACTCGCTGGTCAACTCACCGGCGAGAACGGCGTGGAGCGCCGCCTCGACCTGATGCTCCGCCTCGGCCCGTACGGCGACGGCTTCGGCGTACGGCCGGACGGCGTCACTCTGGAGAAGGTGCTCGCGCACCCGCACGGCATCGACCTCGGCCCTCTGCGCCCGCGCCTCCCGCAGCCGCTGAAGACGAGGAGCGGCAAGGTCGAGCTGTTCCCGGAGCCGATCGCCGCCGATCTCCCGCGACTTGCCCGCGCGATGACCCAACTCTCCGACGGACTGGTCCTGGTGGGCCGGCGCCATCTGCGCTCCAACAACAGCTGGATGCACAACGTGCCGCCCCTGACCGGCGGTTCGAACCGCTGCACCCTGCACGTGCACCCCGAGGACGCCGAACGCCTCGGTGTCGCCGACGGCGGGTACGTCCGCGTCAAGGGCGCCGGGGGAGCGGTCACCGCACCCGTCGAGGTCACCGACTCGGTCCGGCGCGGCGTCGTCAGCCTCCCGCACGGCTGGGGCCACGACCGCCCCGGCACCCGGATGAGCCACGCCGCGCTCGATCCCGGCGTCAACGTCAACCAGCTCCTCGACGGCCGGCTGCTGGACCCCCTGTCGGGGAACGCGGTCCTCAACGGCGTACCCGTCGAGCTGGACCCCGTCCGCTGATACCGCAGTACTAGAGCTCTAGTACCTGACCAGGAGTTTTGCGCTTATTGCTCGCGTGTCAACGTCTTGTTAACACTCTCGCGCGCCACCTAACGTCGTCGCACCGCCAGCCCCCGGTGGGATGTTCAAGGGCGAACGTTAGGTATCCAACTCATGCTGACCATCCTCGGCTTCACCATGATCGCGACATTCCTTGTCCTGATCATGCTGAAGAAGATGTCGCCGATCGCGGCGCTCGTGCTGATCCCCGCGCTGTTCTGCGTGTTCGTCGGCAAGGGCGCCCACCTCGGCGACTACGTCATCGACGGCGTCACCGGCCTCGCCCCCACCGCGGCCATGCTCATGTTCGCGATCGTCTACTTCGGTGTGATGATCGACGTCGGCCTCTTCGACCCGATCGTGCGGGGCATCCTGAAGTTCTGCAAGGCCGACCCGCTCAGGATCGTCGTCGGTACGGCGATCCTCGCGGCGATCGTCTCCCTCGACGGCGACGGCTCCACGACCTTCATGATCACCGTCTCGGCGATGTACCCCCTCTACAAGCGGCTCAAGATGAGCCTGGTCGTGATGACCGGCGTCGCCGCGATGGCCAACGGCGTGATGAACACGCTGCCCTGGGGCGGCCCGACGGCCCGCGCGGCGACCGCGCTGAAGCTCGACGCGAGCGACATCTTCGTCCCGATGATCCCGGCGCTGGCCGTCGGCCTGGTCTTCGTGATCGCCCTCAGCTACGTCCTCGGCCGCCGCGAGCGCAAGCGGCTCGGCGTGCTGACGCTGGACGAGGTGCTGGTGGAGGAGACGGAGACGGTGCTGGTGGGCGCCGGTACTACGGGTACTACGGGTACTACGGGCGGCGGCAAGAGCAATGCTTCCCTCCCCGGGAACCCGCACGACCCCGAGGACTCCGACGACGACGGCTTCCGGGTCCTGGACCCCGACCGCTCCACCCTGCGCCCCAAGCTGTACTGGTTCAACGCGCTCCTGACGGTCACCCTCCTCACCGCGATGATCATGGAGTGGCTGCCGATCCCGGTGCTGTTCCTGCTCGGCGCGGCCCTCGCCCTGACCGTCAACTTCCCCCACATGCCCGACCAGAAGGCCCGCCTCGCCGCCCACGCGGAGAACGTCCTCAACGTCTCCGGCATGGTCTTCGCCGCCGCCGTCTTCACCGGCGTCCTCAAGGGCACCGGCATGGTCGATCACATGGCGCGCTGGCTCGTCGACAACATTCCCGACGGCATGGGCCCCCACATGGCCTTCGTCACCGGCCTGTTGAGCCTCCCGCTCACCTACTTCATGTCCAACGACGGCTTCTACTTCGGCGTCCTGCCCGTCCTCGCCGAGGCCGGCCAGGCGCACGGCGTCTCCTCCCTGGAGATCGCCCGCGCCTCCCTCGTCGGCCAGCCGCTGCACATGTCCAGCCCGCTCGTCCCCGCCGTCTACGTCCTCGTCGGCATGGCGAAGGTCGAGTTCGGCGACCACACCCGGTTCGTCGTCAAGTGGGCCTGCCTCACCTGCCTGGTGATCCTCGCGGCGGGCATGCTCTTCGGGATCATCTAGCGCAGGACCTGGCTCAACCGGCGTACATCTGGAGGTACTTGTGAGGCCCGGCGGGAACCGCGGCTGGCTGCTCAGGCTCGTCGTCGCCTTCTCCTTCGCGCAGGGGGCGGTGTCGATGGCCCGGCCCGCCGTCTCCTACCGGGCCCTCGCGCTGGGCGCGGACGAGCGGGCGGTCGGCGTCATCGCGGGGGTGTACGCGCTGCTGCCGCTCTTCGCCGCGGTCCCGCTGGGCCGCCGTACGGATCACGGGCGCTGCGCCCCGCTGCTGCCGGCCGGCGTCGTTCTCATCGCGGGCGGCTGCGCGCTCAGCGGCGCCGCGAACTCCCTGTGGGCGATGGCTCTTTGGAGCGGCGTGATGGGGCTCGGGCACCTCAGCTTCGTCATCGGCGCGCAGTCGCTGGTGGCCCGGCAGTCCGCGCCGCACGAACAGGACCGCAACTTCGGGCACTTCACCATCGGCGCCTCCCTCGGCCAGCTCGCCGGACCCGTCGCCGCCGGTGCGGTCCTCGGCGGCGACGGGTCCGGCGA
>NZ_LIRL01000950.1 GCF_001419795.1 Streptomyces niveiscabiei | reverse complement strand
AGCCCACCCCGCTCGGCCAGCCCCACCAGTTCCGCGCAGTCCTCCCCCTCGGGCACATCCACGGCGGCGGCGAGATGCGGCAACCCCCAGGACGCGCTCACCGCGCACCCTCCCCGCGCAGGAACCCGAGCACAGCCCGGGCCGTCGCGTCGTTCTGCCGGAACGCCGGCCCCCCGGTCCGGGGCCGCGTGAACGCCCCCGGCGTACGCCCGTCCGTATACGGCCCGAGCGCGAACCGCCGAGGATGCGCGCGCCCGTCCGCGTCGAACACCCGCCCGTCGCGGGGGTCCACCCGCAGCAGCCCGGCGTCCGTCTCCCCGGCCCCCTCCTCCGCGAGCCCCCGCAGCAGCGGATCGAGTGCCCGCCCCACGGACGCCTCCGGCAACCGCGCCTCGACGAGCGCACGAGCCTCGACAACCGCCCCGGGGACGTTGGGACTTGACGCCCGGAACACCCCGTCCTCGGCGCGCACCTCCATCTCCCCGCCGACGAACCTCAGCACCCCGGCCCGGGACAGCGCGAGCATCTGCCGCAGCCGGGGCCCTGGCGGCCCGGACGCGAGGTAGCTGAAGAACCCGTGCCAGGAGGAGGCGACTTGACCCCCGAGGCGTATCAACTGGACGTACACGGAGAGGAGTCCGAGGAAGACCGCCAAGTCGGCGCTGTACGCGTCATCATGACGTCGCGTCAGATCCGCTTCGATGTGGGCCCGCAACCCGTCCTGGAACTCCTCCGGCGATCCGTACCGCGCCCCCTCCAACGGCCGGTCCAAGGACGCCAGATCGAGTCTGTCCCGGGGATCGGGCACGGCCTCGGCGACCAGCGCCCGCAGGTCCGCCCCGCTCCCCGCCGCGTACTTCTCCTCGAAGTCCGCCCAGTCCATCGCCGTCCGCCCGGGATGCGCCGAGAACAGCCGGTGATAGTGCGCGAACCCCAACTCCTTCTCCACCAGCGGCCACACGTCCCGCCGGTAGTCGAACCCGCCCTCCCTGGCGAGGAGTTCATCGATCTCGCCGGGCCCGAGGAACCGGGGCAGGGGCGGACGCCCACCGGTGAACTCGTACCCGATCTTCGACCGGTACGGCACACCCCGCCGCGACCCCACGTACAGCACCGGCTCCCGCCCCGACGGCACGTACACCTCACCCTCGTACCGCCCGCCCCGCCCCTCGGTGAGCAGCACCATCAGATCGACGAACGCGAGCCCGAACCCCCGCACGAGCACAGGCGCGCCGGGTTCGAGCGCGGAGAGGTCACTGTCGGCGGTGAAGTCGGGCGGCAGATGAACAAGCCCGTGCCGAGCCGCGTACGAGGCCAACGCGCGCTGTTCGTCGTCAAGTTCGGCATCGAGATGCCCAAGAGCGAGGACGACGAGGTCGGCGCGGAGGACGTCGCAACCGGCCCCCGCCCCGGCCTCCGCACCCGCACCCGCACCCGCCTCCAGCCACACCTCCTGCCGCCCGTCCC
>NZ_LIRL01000095.1 GCF_001419795.1 Streptomyces niveiscabiei | reverse complement strand
GGCGTACACCAGCGCGCCGGGCTCCCTGACGGCCGCGCTCGCGGACGACCACCGGGCCACCGAGAAGGCGCTGCTCGCCTCCGGGGTGACGTACACGCTGCTGCGCAACGGCTGGTACCACGAGAACTACACCGAGAACCTGGCCCCCGTCCTGGAGCACAGCGCGGTCGTCGCTGCGGCCGGCGAGGGGCGTGTCTCCTCCGCCGCCCGCGCGGACTACGCGGCTGCGGCCGTCGCCGTGCTGACCGGCGAGGGGCACGAGAACCAGACGTACGAGCTGGGCAGCGACGTCGCGTGGAGCTTCGCCGAGTACGCCGCCGAGCTGAGCGCGCAGACCGGCAAGGAGATCGCCTACAACGCGGTCACCACCGAGGTACTCGCCGGGATCCTGGCGGGCGTCGGGCTGCCCGAGCCGGTCGCGCAGATCCTCGCCGGGGTCGACGCGTCCATCGAGAAGGGCGAGCTGGAGATCACGTCCGGTGACCTGTCCCGGCTGATCGGGCGTCCGGCGACGCCGATCACCGAGGCGATCTCGGTGGCGCTGAAGGGCTGAGTGCGGGGCTGACCGCCGGGGGATCGTCGGGGAGTGGGTCCCTCGGAGGTATTACCCCGGCGGTATTACCTCGGCGGTACGACGGGGTGTACGGGTGACGCGGATGGGCGTCGCGCGTGCACCCCGTGGTCGTACCCGGGTAGTACCCGGAGCCCCGTCATGACCGTATCCCGATACACGCATGACTTCCCCGCCCCTCCCCCGTTACCTTCGTCCCGGCGTCCGTGCAGTGCGGGCCGGTGGGGCGAAGCGGGAGGTGTCGTGGCCGGGATGTCCAAGGGTGAGCAGCGAATAGGGATGGTGAACGGGTTCGCCGCCTACGGGATGTGGGGGCTCGTCCCGCTGTACTGGCCGCTGCTGAAACCCGCCGGGTCGGTGGAGATCCTGGCCCACCGGATGGTGTGGTCGCTCGCCGTGGTCGCCGGCGCGCTGCTCGTCATACGCCGCTGGGCGTGGGCGAAGGAGCTGGTCCGGCAGCCGAAGCGGCTCGCGCTGGTCGTGGTCGCCGCGTCGGTGATCACCGTCAACTGGGGCGTGTACATCTGGGCGGTCAACGCCGGGCATGTCGTCGAGGCGTCCCTCGGGTACTTCATCAACCCGCTCGTCACCATCGCGATGGGCGTCCTGCTGCTGAAGGAGCGGATGCGGCCCGCGCAGTGGGTGGCGGTGGGCGTCGGGTTCGCCGCCGTCGTCGTCCTGACCGTCGGGTACGGGCGGCTGCCGTGGATCTCGCTGGTCCTCGCGTTCTCCTTCGCGACGTACGGGCTGGTCAAGAAGAAGGTCAACCTCGGCGGCGTCGAGTCGCTGGCCGCCGAGACCGCCGTGCAGTTCCTGCCCGCGCTCGGGTACCTGCTGTGGCTGAGCGCGCAGGGCGAGTCCACGTTCGCGAGCGACGGCGCCGGGCACGCCGCGCTGCTCGCCTCGACCGGCATCGTCACCGCCGTACCCCTCGTCTGCTTCGGTGCGGCGGCGATCCGGGTGCCGCTGTCCACGCTGGGGCTGCTCCAGTACCTCGCGCCGGTGTTCCAGTTCCTGCTCGGGGTCGTCTACTTCGGCGAGGAGATGCCGCCCGAGCGGTGGGCGGGCTTCGGGCTCGTGTGGCTCGCCCTCGTCCTCCTCACGGGGGACGCGTGGCGCACGGCGCGCAGGGCGAGGAGCGAGATCAGCGTGCCGAGCACGGCCATCGCGACGGGGACGGTGAGCGCCGCACGGAAGCCGGAGAGCGTGGCCTCGGGGGTGAGTACGGGTACGCCGGGGGCGGTGGCCGGTGCTTCGGAGGTGAGCGCCGTCGCGCCGGAGGCCGTCCCTAGTCCTTCGGGGGTAGTACCCGAGGGGGACGCCGAGCCGATGCCGCCCGTCGCCAAGCCGTAGACCGCGGTCACCGCGGAGATCCCGAGCGCCGAGCCGAACTGGGTCGAGGTGTGCAGGAGGCCACTGGCGAGGCCCTGTTCGCGGGGGTGTACGCCATCGGTGGCGGCGATCGTCAGGGGGCCGTAGGCCAGGGCGAACCCGAGCCCGGCGAGGAACAGGGCGGGGAGCATCACGGCGTACGACCAGTCCCTCCCGAGAGGGAGGAACGTCCCGTACGCCGCCGTCGCGCACACGAAGCCGCCGACGATCACGCGGGCGTTGCCGAACCGGGCGACCAGCCACGGCGTGAGCGTCGGCGCGAGGATCGCGTCGCAGCCCATCACCACCAGGGCCAGCGCGGTCTGGAGCGACGACCAGCCGCGCAGTTCCTGGAGGTACAGGGTGATCACGAACTGGAAGCCGAAGAAGGCGCCCACGAACAGCAGCGCGCCGAGGCCGGACGTCAGAACCTCGCCCTCCCGGAGGATGCCGAGGCGTACGAGGGGGTGCCTGGTCCGGCGCTCGACCGTCACGAACACCAGCGCCAGGACGACCGCCGTCAACCCGGACACCGCCGTCACCCGCCAGTTCCCGGTGCCGTGCTCCAGGCGTACGACGGTGTAGGCGGCCGTCAGCATCGTCGCGGCGGCGAGGAGGGCACCGGGGAGGTCCAGCTCCCGGGTATGACGCCGAGTGGGGGATGCCGCCGGGATCAGTCTCACCGCGCCCGCGAGGAGGACGGCCGCGCACAGGACCGGGGCGAAGAAGACCCAGCGCCAGCCGAGTTGGGTGAGGAGGCCGCCGGTCACCAGGCCGAGGGAGAAGCCCGCCGCCGCCGTACCCGCGAAGATCAGGAGCGCCTTGTCGCGGGCCGGGCCCTCCTCGTACGACGTCGTGATCAGCGAGAGCGCGGCCGGGGTCATGAAGGCGGCGGCCACTCCCGTCACGAACCTCGCGGCGATCAGCGTCCAGCCGTCCTGGGCGAAGCCGCCGAGGCCGGAGAAGGCGAGGAAGACCGTCAGCCAGGTCAGGAACATGCGTCTGCGGCCCAGGAGGTCCGCCGCCCGGCCGCCGAGCAGGGTGAAACCGGCGTAGCCGAGGACGTACGCGCTCATCACCCACGCGGCGGTGTCCGTGGGAAGGCCGAGGTCGGCGCGGAGCGCGGGGAGGGCAATCGCCATCATCGCGACGTCCGCGCCCTCCAGGAAGATCGTTCCGCACAGGACCAGGAGGAGCAACGGGCGGGACCGGGCAGGCATGGGGGTACTCCGGAGGTAGACGGGGAGGACCCAGGAGCCAGGGGTGGGCCGGCCCCTCGGTGAGGGCAGGCCCCTCGGTCTGGGGGGTCGGTTCCCTCTTGTAACCGTCCTCAGCCTGCGGCAGCATCGACGGGCATGGAAGAAGGCACTTCGGAGTCACCCGGTTACCCCGCGGGAACCTTGGAGCCCGGCGACGCCGATCCGTTCCAGTGGGACGTGCGGGAGGACTGCCAGGTGCGGCAGATCCTCGACCGGATCGCCGACAAGTGGTCGCTGCTGGTCATCGCGCTGCTCGACAACCGGCGGCTGCGGTTCACACAGTTGCGGCGGGAGATCGACGGGGTCAGCCAGCGGATGCTGACGGTGACGCTGCGGCAGTTGGAGCGGGACGGGCTGGTGCTGCGGACCGTGTACCCCGTGGTACCGCCGAGGGTGGAGTACGAACTGACGCCGCTCGGGGCGACGTTGCACGCGACCGTCCAGTCGCTCGTGCGGTGGACGGAGGAGCATCAGGGGGAGGTCGCGGCGGCGCGGGAGGAGTACGACCGGCGAGGGGGCGGCGCGTAGTACGCAGGGGGTACGCTGGCTCGTATACACATCT
>NZ_LIRL01000949.1 GCF_001419795.1 Streptomyces niveiscabiei | reverse complement strand
CCACCCTGAAAACCCTCAGTAGTCCTCTGCGACGCATCGCGTCCTCCTCGTCCGGCCTGCCTGCGGTCGCCACCGTAGCGGCCTTCGGGCCGTCGGGCACGGCAGCCCCGCTCAGCACGGCGGCCGGGATGCCCAGGGCCCTGGCCATGAGGGGGATCACGGCGGGGTCGAGGCGCATCTTGTTGGCCTCGATCCGGGAGATCGCCGACGCCGAGTACCCGACGATGAGACCGACCTGTCGCTGTGTCAGGCGGCGGGCGTTGCGGGCGCCGCGGATGAGGGCGCCGATGTCCTGCGTGCTGTGGTCCACGGGACCTCCTGCGCACGGGCGGGAGCGATGACGGTAGTGCCGTCGGACCAGGGGCTGCCAGGGCGCACACCCGCACGCGGTGTGCACGACCGGCACACGGTGTGCGGGTGTGCGCCGGGCCTGTCCCGCCCCGGGCGCCCGGGCGTCACGGTGGTCCTCGCAGACGGACGGCACCTCCAGCCGGTCCGCTGCCCACACCTCCCGGAGGTTGCGTCGTGCGCGTCCTCGCCCTCGCCGCCCGGCGTCGGCCATCTCCACCTTGATGGCCTCTCTGGCCTATGAGGCCAGGCAGGTCCGGCACCAACGGCATGTCGTACGTTCCGTCACTCCTAGACTGGCTCGCCTCCCACCTCTAGACGACCGGAGCATCCATGCGGCCCGCACGCTTCCAAGCTTGGCTGATCGACACTTTCAAGAACACACCGGGAGTCGGACGCGTCCAGACCCTGGCCGAAGCCGGTGACAGCAAGCACCCCTTCGGCGTCGCGGTAACGCGCGACGGCAAGGAAGAACGCTGGCAGATCACGCACCAACTCGCCGAGGGCGAGAAGCACGAGCACGCCGAGGCCCCGGTCACGGATACCCCGTTCTCCGCGCCGGTCCCGGACGCGGGCGCCGAGTCGGATAAGTGGCTCGTCGGTGTGATCGGCGCTGCCGACAATCCGGAGATCGCCCGTGTCGAGAGGTGGGCCGACCGTCCCGAGGCGTCGTCGCAGGCTGGGGTCACCGTGTTCTTCCACAACGGGTCCCGCGGCTTCGTCCGGCCCCTGTAGACCCTCCGCACCGCGCTACGGCAGGCCCTGCGGAGTAGCACAGCACCATCCGTTCAATCCGACCCCAGGAGTCTGAAATGGATCACGTGCACTGCTCACACATGCGTCCCGGGGGGCGCTTCGACCCGGGCCTGTTGGAGGGGGGATGCCCGGTCTGCGGGTCCACCGTAGGCGCGCCGCCCGGATCACCGACCACCCACCACCAGAGGCCCGGGTCCAGGGAGATGTGCCCGGGGACCGGTCAGCCGGCCCTCTGACGTACCGCTTCTGAACGGCAGTCCTTGACCGGTCCCTGCGGCCGGGGGACCATGCCCGCCGCCGAGAACCTTCGCGCTCTTGGCGGCGGGCCGCTCTCGTCGGTCACCGCGTCCAAGGCCGCATCACCGACAACCGCACGAGGGTCCGGCGTGATGTGGAAGCGGTAGATCAGATGCAGCTCGCGCGGTGGTGGAGTCGGACCGGGACGGGTCACTCGCTGGTCGATCATCCAGGCGAGCTCGTTGCCGCAGAAGACGAGTGCGCCGACGCGGACCTTGGTGCGGGAGAACGGGGTGCGGTGGGTGAGTGGCCGGTGGCTGAGGAGGTCGTACGGGTGCTGAGGGGGAGCCTGGTGGGAGGTTCCGTACGGCGCTGAATGGACGCTCAGCTCTCCTCGGGCTTGCGTTCCGCGACGTACGTCCCCCGCTGGGGCACGGTGAAGACCCACCCCTCGTCGCGGAGGTACTTCACCGCGTTGCGGACGGTCGCTCGGGCCACCCCGAAGCGCTGAGTCAGTGTGGATTCGGACGGGATCTTGCGGTTCACCTCGATGCTGCCGCTCTTGATCTCCGCGATGAGCAGCGCGGCGATCTGCTGGTACACCGGCGTCGGGGCCTCGTGGTCGATCTCAGACATACGGCCAGCGTAGACAACTGGCCATGTTGCCGTTCACTGCTAAACGAGCATGCACTTTGATGGACTTACGTATACAAGTTGGCTAGTGTGCGGGGACGACAAGACCCCGGCGACGGAGGCGGCTGGTCCCCGCCTTGATCCGCCCCGGGGCGTGGCCGACAGCTAACTCAAGGAGCTGACGACATGCGCGATTTTATCGTGCGCGCCCTTTCCCGCGCCCTCTGCGAGCTCGTCCCCCGGCGCCGCCCCGGACGCCACAGCGCCACCCACCTCACCCCCGCTCCCGAACCCGTCATCCCGGTAAGCCCCTGGTCACGCCCCTGGACCTCGCCGTCCAAGGAGGAGGTCGCGGAGATCTTCCGCCGCCAGGCGGAGGAGTGGGCGCGCATGGAGGAGGCGGAGCTTCAACGGGAGCGCCGCCGCGCGGCCGAACTCGCGACGCTGGGCATCGACCACCCGTACACGTAC
>NZ_LIRL01000948.1 GCF_001419795.1 Streptomyces niveiscabiei | reverse complement strand
CGAGGGGCTCGCGATGCCGTTCGGGCTGTGGCAGGTGTACGGCGACGACCCGTACTGGTACGCGTTCGTACCGGTGTCGGGCTTCCCGACGGCGCTCGCCGCGGCCGTACTCGGCGTCGGGTTCCTCGCTCTCGCCCTCCGCTACAACCGCACTCTTCTGACCGCTCATTTCCGGCTCACCAGGGCTGTGTTGGGGGCGGACCACGACGAACTCACCGAGCGGGTACGGGTCCTGACCGACACCCGGCGTGACGCGGTCGACACCTCGGCGGCCGAACTCCGCCGTATCGAGCGGGACTTGCACGATGGCGCGCAGGCGCGGATCGTCGCGATGGGCATGGACCTGGGCACGATCGAGGCGCTGATCGAGCGGGACCCGGCGACGGCGAAGCGGTTGCTGGCGCAGGCGCGGCGCAACTCGGCGGAGACGCTGGAGGAGTTGCGGGACCTGGTGCGGGGGATCCACCCGCCGGTGCTGGCGGAGCGCGGACTCGGCGATGCCGTGCGGGCGTTGGCGCTGCGGCTGCCGCTGCCGGTGGAGGTGACCGTCGACCTCGAAGGCCGCGCGGAGGCTCCCGTCGAGTCGGCGGCGTACTTCGCGGTGAGCGAGCTGCTGACGAACGCGGTCAAGCACGCGTCGGCGGACCGCGTCTGGGTCGATGTCCACCACTCCGACGGCCTGTTGAGGATCTCCGTCACCGACAACGGCCGGGGCGGCGCGGCCGTCGGCGCGGGTTCGGGTCTCGCCGGGGTGGAACGGCGGCTGGGTACATTCGACGGCGTCCTGGCCGTCAGCTCCCCCGCCGGCGGCCCCACGATGGCGACGATGGAGATCCCGTGCGTGTTGTCCTAGCCGAGGACCTGTTCCTGTTGAGGGACGGCCTCGTGCGCCTGCTGGAGGCGTTCGGCTTCGAGATCGCGGCGGCGGTGGAGACGGGCCCCGAACTGGAGCAGGCACTGCGGGAGTTGAAGCCGGACGTCGCGGTGGTGGACGTCCGGCTCCCGCCGACGCTGACGGACGAGGGCTTGCAGTGCGCGCTGCGGGCCAGGCGGGAGAGGCCGGGGTTCCCGGTGCTGGTGCTGTCGCAGCACGTGGAGCAGCTCTACGCGCGGGAGTTGCTGGCGGACGGCACGGGCGGAGTGGGCTATCTGCTGAAGGACCGGGTGTTCGACGCGGAGCAGTTCGTGGACGCGGTACGGCGGGTCGCGGCGGGAGGCACGGCGATGGACCCTCAGGTGATCCAGCAACTCCTGGCGCGGCGTGGGGAGGACAGGCTCCCGGCGCGGCTGACGCCGAGGGAGCTTGAGGTGCTGGAGCTGATGGCGCAGGGCCGGTCGAACGCGGCGATCGCGGGGAAGCTCGTGGTGACCGAGCGGGCTGTGGCGAAGCACACAGCGAACATCTTCACAAAGCTCGGTCTGGAGGTCTCGGACGACGACAACCGCAGGGTACTGGCGGTGCTGGCGTTCCTGGACCGAGATCGTTGATCCCACCAACTCGGGTTGTCTCACAGGTTTTTCTGAGACGGCTGAACACCTCTGAGCCGGCGTGCGTAATGAACGACGCCGCTTCACTCCTGTCGGGCGCCTCGATGCTGCCCCGCAAGGAAGTCAGAGGAGTTCCATGGGACGCAACACACGTAAACGCCGTTCGTCGATGGCCAACAAGGCCATAGCCGCGTCGGCGGCCCTAGCGCTCGGTGGGGGCGGGCTGATCTGGGCAAACTTCTACGCTTCGGCGCATGAATCGTCGGGCGGCTCGGGCCAGAACGAGGTCAAGGCCGCCGGCGCCCAGGTCGCGACGATCGCCTGCCCGGACGTCGGCCAGCGGCTGACGAACGTGCCGCAGAACGCGCGCCAGGGCGTCGACAGGGAGTTGGCGCTGCTGGACAAGCAGATCACCGAGGCCTACGCCCGGCTCGCCTCCACCCGGCAGGCGCAGGCGGGTGACCCCGGGTTCGTGCAGAACGCGATCACGGGGCCGCTGAAGGAGAAGCGGGCCGCGACGATCGACCGTATCCGCATCAACATCCAGCGCGTGGGCGGGCAGTTCGACAACTCGCTCAGCCAGCTCGCCGCCTGCACGCCGCAGGTCGCCAACACCAACGCCGGTGGCAACAACGGCGGCAACGGCCAGAACAACGGCGGCAACAACAACGGCGGCCAGAACAACGGCAACAACAACGGCCAGAACGGCAACGGCCAGAATGGTCAGAACGGCCAGAACGGCAACGGCCAGAACAACAACGGCGGCCAGAACAACGGCGGTCAGAACAACGGCGGCCAGCAGGCCGGTGGCGGTCAGGGCGGCAACGGCCCGGTGGCCGCGGACTTCGTGGACATCACGAAGGTCGGCGGCGGCGCCAACTTCGGTGTCGGCAACAACGGCCTCGCCGCGAACGGCGGCGGCGGTTCGCGCGGTTCCTTCACCACCAAGTGCGGCACCAACGGCAACGACAACCACAACACGGACAACGTGATCGTGGCCCCCGGTGTCGCCAACGGCGCCCACCACCTGCACGACTACGTCGGCAACCAGTCGAACGACGCCTTCGCGTCCGACCAGGAGCTGGCGAACGCGCAGACCACCTGCCAGAACCAGGGCGACAAGTCCTCGTACTTCTGGCCGGTCCTCCGCGTCCAGGACGGTACGCAGGACTTCGACCAGAACAACGACGGCGGCGGCAAGGAAGGCAACGTCGGCAAGATCCTCCAGCCGGCCCAGGCCCAGCTGAAGTTCGTCGGCAACAAGCGCGGCAACGTCGTCGCGATGCCGACCGCCCTGCGCATCATCACCGGTGACGCGAAGGCGTTCGTCAACGGCAACGCCAACGCCAACACGAACTGGAGCTGCACCGGCTTCGAGAACAAGGTGCAGCTGAAGGACAAGTACCCGATCTGCCCGCAGGGCAGCCAGGTGGTCCGTACGTCCTTCTTCCAGAGCTGCTGGGACGGCCAGAACATCGACTCGGCCAACCACCGCACGCACGTGTCGTTCGTCCAGGGCAACGGCCAGTGCGCCAACGGCTTCAAGGCGATCCCCCAGCTCCAGGTCCGGCTGGTCTACAACGTCCCGCGTCCGCAGATCCAGAACGGCCAGGTGAAGAACGCCTACGCGGTGGACACCTTCCCGGAGCAGCTGCACAAGCCGATCACCGACCACAACGACTTCATCAACTTCTTCTCGCAGAACACGATGAACCAGATGGTCAACTGCATCAACACCGGGCGCAAGTGCCAGTAGTCGCCTGAGCTCAGGTACATGAGAGAGCCGGCGGTGGGATTCCCACCGCCGGCTCTCTCGTACGTTCCGCGTCAGTGACTGGTGTGTCCGGCCGAGTGGTCGATGCCCTCCTCGATGTCCCCGCCGAGCGTCTCGCGCAGGGTGTTCACCGTCTTCGTCTCCTCGCCGACGGCGATCCACTTGCGGCCGACGAGGTAGTGACCGCCGTAGTCCTTCGCCCCGTTGATCCACTCGCGCTGCCCGCGGTCGGTCGCGAAGGTGAGGAGGATGAACTTGCCGTCGCCGGTCTTGCAGATGGCCTGGCGCAGTTCGTCCGCGTCGGTCTGCATGTTCGGCTTGCAGTCCACCTTCGCCGCGAGCTGCTCCAGGCTGCCGGTCGCCGCGACGGGTACGGCGTCGGCGGCCTTGCCGTCCCCGCCGGATCCGCAGCCCGCCAGCGTCAGCGCCGCCACGGCGGCGAGCGCCGCGAGCGTCGGTCGGGTCAGCTTCATCTGTCCAGTTCCTCCCTGAGAGACCTCCCCCTGGATACGGACACCGGTACGCGTTCCACTCAACCGGTCACTTATATCGGTACGGCTCGTAACCCCCGCGTGCCATCGTGATCTCCATGAACCAGGACTGGGAAGACCGCGTCGCCGCCGCGTGGGCGAGTTTCGACGAGTACCCGGAGGACCAGGGCGCCGACTTCCGGGCCGTGATCACCTCCCTCACCGCCGAGTTGCCGCCGGGCGACCCCGTCGCCCCCTTCGAGCAGGCCTGCGCCTGGGACTCGACGGGCCGCTCCGACAAGGCCGTTCCGCTGTACGAGGAGGCCCTCGCCCTCGGTCTCGACGGCTACCGGAAACGGCGTACGAAGATCCAGCTCGCGAGTTCGCTGCGCAACGTCGGCCGGGCCGAGCAGGGCGTGAAGCTCCTGACGCCCGAACTGGACGCGCCCTCCGACGAGTTGGACGACGCGGTACGGGCGTGCCTCGCGCTGTGCCTGTCGAGCCTGGGCCGGGACCGGGAGGGGCTGTCACTGGTGCTGGGGGCGCTGGCGGGTCATCTCCCGCGCTATCAGCGGTCGATGGCGAACTATGCGCGGGCGCTGGTGGAGCCGGAGGGCTGAGGCAGGACCGGGGGCGTGCGGCGTGAACCGGCGCGCCGGGCAGGCCGGTTCGGTCGGTCTCGGCCCCGTTGCGCTGAAACGTTCCTCGAACGCCCGGCCCCGTAGGGGGGATTCACCCGGGCGGCGGTGACCTCCTGTCGTGCCGCTCGTTCTCCCGGACGTGCAGTCACAGGATGTCGCCCAGCGCCCAGCGTCCCGCTCGCCCCACTCCGGCCCCGCCCTCGACGTCGAGCAGGCCGAGGCCGCGCTCGTCGAGCACTATCCGCGCCTCGTCCGGCTCGCGTACCTCGTGCTGCCGCCGACGCTCGCGCGGGGCCGGCGCGTCCTGACCGCGCACGCCCTCGTCCAGCGCGCCCTGCCCCGCCGCAGGGCCTCGGCCCCGGTGATCCCGGCCCAGTCGACGGGCCGGGACGGCGACCCGGGGTATGCGTACGTCCGGCTCCAGGTGGTCCGTACGGCGCTCCAGGCCGGGTTGCCGCTGAGGCGCCGCGCGTGGCCGAAGCGGGCCCAACTGCCGCCGCTGCTGCCCCAGGTGTGGGGGCTGCGGCTGTTCCCGCGCTCGGGCGGTGCCGACGAACTCGCCCTGGAGCAGCGGCTGTCGGCGCTGGACGGCCCGGCGCGCGCGGCGTACGCGCTGTCGGGTCTTGAGCAGCTTCCGGAGGCCGACGTCCGGAAGGTCCTGGGGGCGTGCGGGGTCACCGCGATCGACGCGGCGCTGCGTGAATCGGGCGCGGTGGAAGGGGAGTTCACGCTCCTCGACTCCCCCGGCTTCGACCCGTGCTCGCTCCAGGCGCGGCCGACGGACCTGATGCGCCGCCGCCAGCACGGCCGGGCGGCGCTCGCGGCGGGGGCCGCGCTGGTGGTGTGCGGGGTGCTGGTCGTGCTGCCCGGGGGCGGCTGGGGCCCGGACGGCGCGGCGGCGCCCGCGTACGCCAAGAACCCTGCGGCGGAGGCCGCGTTGGACCCGGGGCGCCTCCTGAAGGTCTCCCCCGTCGCGTGGCGGACGTCGGCGCGCACGGACTTCTCGGCGTGGCCCGCGCGCGGTGAACTCACCGGCGACGAGGCCCTGTTGCGCCGCGCGCTGGCGGTCTGGGCGCGCCCCGGCGAGCAGGTCCACGTCTCCGCGACCCCGGACACCCCGACCGGCGGCCCCTCGGGCCCGCCCCAGCTCCTGTACGCGGGCGCGATCGACAACGTACGGGTGGTGATCCTGTACGACGGTCTGCGCATCGCCCGTTACGCCGAACCGAAGGACGGCACGGCGGGCGCCGCCCTGGACTTCGCGCGGGTGGACGGCGCGTCCGGCGCGGAGGCGGGTGCGGTGGTGCTGAGCCGCGCCGACGGCAACGTCCGCTATCTGACCGCCCCTTGGGTGACCGAGGCGGGTGAGCGGGATCTGTCGAAGCCCGGCGCCGGGGTGATGGACCTGACGCTGGCGCAGGGTGTGACGTCCCCGATGGTCAGCCCGGCGACGCGGACGGGGAGCTGCACGGGCTGGAACGTCCTGGAGCTGACCGGCGGGCAGGGCCGCCAACTCGTCAGCGACCTGGGTGAGTTGGTTCCGGCGCGGCTCACCTCGGGGCGGCCCGGCAAGGAGAAGGACGCGACCGGCGCGGAGGCGCTCAAGACGTGGGCGCCGTACGCGTGTTCGCTCGGGGACGTGCGGGCGCTGGGGGTACGGGCCGTGAACGCCTGGGAGTTCGCGCGGCAGGGGCTGCCGGACGGGAGCGGGGCGGCGGAGTGGGTGTGCACGCGCGCGGAGACCTGGCGGGGTGACGGGACGCGGGCGCTGGCCCAGTTCCACACGCCGGGCGGGCTGTTCGGGGCGGTCGTCGCGAAGGCGGCGGACGTACCGGCGTGCGGTCCGCGCGATCCGCATGTGCTGGCGGGGGCGCTGTGGAAGTCGAAGGCCGGGAACTGGTTCCTGCTGGCCGCCGGGGACAAGGACACGGCGTCGCTGCGGACGACCGGCGGGGTCGAGGCGCGGGCGGACGGCAACCTGCTCGCCGTACGGACCGGGCAAGGGGTGCAGGCGGGGCTCGAGGGGACGCTGAAGGGCGGGAAAGCGGTCAAGGTGCTGCGGTAGGGCGGGCGGAAAGCGGCAGAAATCGGTTGCTGAAATTCGGTCGCGCACAGGGGTTCACCCCCGCTCTACCCATCAGTACATTGACAGTATGTCTAACAAGCAGGCCGCACGGGCACCCCGGCCGGTCGAGGGCGAGCGGGTCGACCTCAAGGCGCGGAAGGTGTCGTTCTCCTGGGAGGGGACCCCGCTGCACTGGGTGCCGGGGGACCCCTTCACCACGCACACCATCAACGTGCTGCACCTCCTGCTGCCGGCGGGCGAGCGGTGGTTCGTGCACGTGTACCGGCAGGTGCTGCCGTACATCCGGGACGAGCGGCTGCGCGCGGACGTCGTCGGGTTCATCGGGCAGGAGGCGATGCACTCGCAGGCCCACGACGAGGTCCTCCCCCACCTGCGGGAGCAGGGGCTCGACCCGACGCCGTACACCGCGCAGGTGGACTGGATGTTCGAGAAGCTCCTCGGCGACCGGACCCTGCCGCCGGGGCGGGCGCGGCACTGGTGGCTGCTGGAGCGGGTCGCGCTGATCGCCGCGATCGAGCACTACACGGCGTTCCTCGGGGACTGGGTGCTCAACGCGCAGGAGTTGGACCGGCGGGGCGCCGACCCGACGATGCTGGACCTGCTGCGGTGGCACGGCGCGGAGGAGGTCGAGCACCGGTCGGTCGCCTTCGACCTGTTCGTGCACGTCGACGGCAACTACCGGCGGCGGGTGCGGACTTGGGGGACGGCGTTCGGGATGCTGGTGTTCCTGTGGCAGCGCGGTATCCGGTTCTTCATGGCCAACGACCCGACCCTGCTGGACGGGAAGGCGTCGGTGAAGGCGTTCTACCTGAGCGGCGAGCAGGGCACGCTGCCGGCGACCGGGGACATCCTGAAGTCGATCCCGAGCTACCTCAGCCGGACGTACCACCCCTCGCAGGAGGGGTCGACCGAGCAGGCCGTCGCGTATCTCGCGACCTCTCCGGCCGCGCTCGCCGCCGAGAAGAGGGCGTCCTGATGGCGCCCCGGCCGCTCGCGGTCGTCGCGGTCGCGGGGGTCGCCCTGCTGGTGAAGCGGTCGATGCGGCGGCGGATCCAGGCGTCGCCGCTGTGGCCGATGCCGGCGCTGGAGGAGCCGGTGTCGGGGCGGCCCCGGACGCGCGGGATGCGGCTGCGGGTCGCGGCGCGCGAGGCGGTTGCCGAGGGGGTGGTGCAACTCAGGCTGGAGGGCGAGGAGTTGCCGCGCTGGGAGCCCGGCGCGCATCTCGACCTCGTGCTGCCCTCGGGGCTCGTGCGGCAGTACTCGCTGTGCGGGGACCCCGGGGACACCTCGTCGTACACCGTCGCCGTGCGGCTCGCCGAGGGCGGG
>NZ_LIRL01000947.1 GCF_001419795.1 Streptomyces niveiscabiei | reverse complement strand
GCCCATGCCCGGCAACGTCCCCCCGAACCAAGGCCCCGGCCCTTCCTGAACGCGTGAAGGCCACCGCGTCCTGTCGCGCCCGCTGAGCACGGCACCCCAGCCGACGCCCACCAGGAGGCGGCGGCCTCTTGCGAACCCCTCACCCTCCCCGAACCGATCCTTACCTTCTACGGTCCTCACCGGCGGGGACCGGACACCCGAGCCCCTCCTGAACCCCACCCGGCACCTCCGCGTATCCGGAATCGGAAACACCTCCGCGAATACTTCACACCCGCAAGCCGATCAGCTCGGAACACCCATCCTGATTCTCTTACCGAGTTGCTAACTTGTACCGGAGCCCGGGGACGCGTGGCCACGTGAGTGGTGCCGTACGGAGGACAGCCGCGGCGGCGAGCCGCACACGGGGAAGGTGGCGGGCCGATGGCCTGGGACGAGTGGGAGCAGCTGAAGGCGGGTGCGCTGGAGCGACAGGGCTCCGGGATGCAGCTGAACGGCGTGGACAACGGCACGGGCCGGCAGGGCGACGCGCCGGCGACGCCGGATTCGTACGGCGTCCTCGCGGTCTCCCAGAAAGACCTCGCCGCGATCGGCAAGTCCGCGCACACCCTCTTCGACGACCTCTGGAACAAGGCCCGCGTCTCGGTGCCGTCCAGCGACTCCGCGGCGACCGACCTCACCCAGCAGGGCTTCGCCCTCGGCGGCGCGCTCCAGCACGTGTCGAACCGCTGGGAGGCCCAGCTCAAGTCCCTGATGGACGCGTGCTCGCACATCTCGAACCACATGCACGTGACGAAGAAGCTGCACGCGGGGGACGACGACTACATCGCGCGGATGGCCAGCAGCATCAGCGTCCTGGACGCCGGCTTCGACGAACGGGTCGGTGCCCCGGGCGCCCCCAACCCCGTCTACGGCGAGCCGAAGAAGAAGGAGTGAGGAGCGGCGTACTCCCGGACGGCCCGGCCGTCCCGCTCCGCCGCCGACCGATCTCCTCACCCAGGAATGGCCCCTCGTGAAATTCGACGCCCTCTACCACGCCAACTTCGCCCTCCTCTCCGACGCCGTCACCGACTGGGGCACCCTCGTCCACAGCCTCGAACAGCTCCAGAAGGACGCGGAGGACGGCCTGCACAAGGCTGCCAACAAGGCCAACTGGGCCGGCGTGAACTCCCAGGTCAGCAGGGAGTTCATCGGCAAGACGGCCGGCGAGTTCGCCGACGCCCACACTCAGGCGAACAGCATCTACCGGATCCTGAACGACACCCTCGGTGAACTCAAGGGCTTCCACCAGCAGTTGACGACGGCCGTGGAGGGCGCCCGCACCAAGGGCTTCACCGTCCTCCCCTCCGGCGACGGCTTCATGGTCACCCTGACGACCCGCCCCCAGGACCCCGCCGGCAAGGAACCCGACCGCACGGCCGAGATGACCGCCGTCCGCGACGACATCCAGAAGATCCTCAACCAGGCCTCCACGAGCGACAGTTCAGCCGCCACCGTCCTCAAGGCCCTCGTGGATCAGAGCGAGTTGGGTTTCTCGGGCGCCGACTACAAGGACCGGGACTCCGCGGCGAAGGCCATCGCTGACGCCGAGGCAGCGGCGAAGATCCTCAAGAAGAATCCGCACGACGTCACGAACACCGAACTGGCGTCGCTCAATTCGACCTTGGCCAAGTACAAGAACGACCCTCTCTTCTCCGAGAGGTTCGCCACCGAGGCCGGTCCCAAGAAGCTCCTCACTTTCTATGCCGGTATCGCCGATCCTTATCAGGGTACGTACGACCCGGCGCGGAGCGAACAGGCCAAGCAGCTCCAGAAGAACCTCGGAATCACCATCGGGCGGGCCACACTCTCCGACAGCGTCGCGATGCACGAGTGGAAACGGGACATGATCGGCCTCGGTCAGAACCAGCTCGGCATCGATGATGCGAGTAACCCGACAGGTTTCGTCGTCATGAGTAATCTCATGCGTTTTGGCGACTACGACGACCGATTCCTGAACCAGTACGGTGACGCGCTTCTCTCCTACGACAAGCAGGTCAACGGAGAGGGCATCAGCCTGTGGGTCAACAACGCCAACCAGAGCGATCTCAACTATTGGGACTACAAGAATGACCGAGGGCGAGACCCGGTGACGGGTTTCCTCGAAGCGCTCGGACACAACCCAGGTGCCTCGACAGAATTCTTCGATCAGCCGGACAACAAGCCCGGTGAACTCGACGATAAATCCAGCCTGAACGAACATCTGACATACCTGACGAAAGACCGTGTCTGGGTGTCCGACGCCACGCTCGGCGGCGACAATGATTATGTGGCGGGCCGTAAGGCGCTGGGGCACGCTCTTGAGGCTGCGACAACCGGATATCCGTTTGATGCGACTGCGGAAGCCGTTAAATCCGGAGGCGAACAGCGCACGGCAGAAACAGCTGGCGTCATGGAGCAGATCGCTTACCTGTACAGCAGTAACGAAGGTCGCGATATGTTCCACAAGCAGCCTGAGATGGCTGAGAGCATGGGCAAGATCGCCGGTGCGTACATCGACGACATCAACTACAACCTCTCGGGTCTAGGCAATCACGCACGTGACGCTGGAGATTTTCCACCGGCTTATGCGGGTCAGCGCACTGAATTTGGAAACCAGGGTGCGATTGATTTCCTCAGCGTGCTCGGCCAGAACGAGAAATCTCATGCGGTTGTTGTATCGGCGCAGCACCTGTACACCGCGAGCTTGTTGGACGCGAATCCGCCGACGAACGCCTCCAATTATGGCCATGGCGCGGATGCCCTCCTCATGGAAGCACAAGCCAGGGGAATTCTTGATCACTCTCGAGTTCAGCAGGCAGCGGCTGACTATGGTGCCGATTCCGAAGACGCCAACAAGTCCCTTGCGCGATCTGCTGACTGGGGCAAGCTCATTGCTGGCACTGCGGTTGGCGTTGGGGTTGCCGCTCTTCCTGTTCCTGGAGCAGCGGCAGCAGGCGTGGCGATTGCGCCGATTGCCGCAGACTTTGGTGGGGAGGTGGTGAATACTATCATCGGCCATGAGATCGATAAGGCGGTTGATGATGCGGAGTCGAAGCCGGGAGAAAAGGCTCAAGTCACCAGCCGCGAGTTCTTCGAGAAAGGGGTCGATGATATCGGGGAAAATTACGAGAGTTACCTCGCTGGCCATGTCGAGGCCAAAGAGAAAGCGGATTCTGATCAATTGGTCGAACAAATCAGGACAAACTATGAGGCGACAGGTCCTGGGCAGAACAAACTTCGCGGAAGGGCTCCGTATGAGGATTGAGAAGCCGTCGATGCTTTTTCGGCGTCACGCTTTTGGTTCGCGGCACCGAATGGTTGCCCTCGCCGTAGGTGTGGCGCTCTCGCTGTGTGGTTGCACCGAGGCGTCGGAGGGAAAGAAGCCGACGGGTGTGTCGGCGGAGCAGGTTTGCGACGGAGCCCTGGATGCGGAAGGGGCAGGGGCGTTGATGCGCCTTTCAGGTGCTGAGAATTTTGAAGAGCTTTCCGGAGAGAATGATGCGGGCGAGCCTAATAAGTTCTCTTTGGTCAGGGCTGCCAGGCACTTGCATGACAGAGTTGGTGTGAGGAGTAGTTGCAAGATTTACAGGGCGGGTAGTGGTGACTTCCCTGTTGTGGCTATCGATTTCGTGGCATCCGAGTATTCGTTGAAGCCATCGGACGGGCAACGCCCTGAAACGCTTCTCTTTGATGTCGGCGATTATGCCGCTGTGTCGAAAAACGGGGCTTTGCTCTACTTCAAGTGCGCAACTAAAGGGAGTGCGGGGTCGTTTATTGGTGATACTTCTTATGTGAAGGGGGAGATGACGTCTACGTCACTTGGTGATCGCGACCCTAGGGATCGAATGGCGATTCTCAACTCGCTGGCTCGTGCGGTTGCTGAAGAAGTGGGCTGTGCCGCTGAAGCGAATCTCCCGGTCAAGGTTCCCTCGCCCTCTGCTTGATGTCGCAGTGCTGCTCAGAGCCTTGTCCCATAAAGTCGGAGAACGTGAAGGCCGAGAGTGGAGAAACGAAGGCTGATGGACGCTCAGGTGTTCGCTGACGGGCGGTCGGATCCGGAGGCCATGAAGGCGCTGATCGCGTCGTACATCAAGGGCCTTGAGGCGTCTGCTGAATGCGGTTGATCAGCTTGTTCTGTCATTGCCTGCTGGAGATGGCGAAGCCGTCGATCGCCATGTAGATCATCAGGCCGGCCAGGAGGACGAACAGGATGCGGACCGTGATGAAGGCCGAGTCGGGGAGTTCCTCGCCCCGAGGGTTGAACCGGGCCCGCCAGGCGCGTACGCGGTCCGTCTTGACGCAGGCCATCAGTAGAAGCACCGCGGCCAGGACCAGTCCGATGACGCTGAGCTGGTCGAGTGCGTTCATGCCGTTCTCTCCTGAAGTCTGACGCCGTTGGGGGGGAACTCCGCTCAAGAGTCTGCCGTGGGGGAGCGGTCGGGCGCCAGGGGCGGCGGTCCTGACCGGATCTGATGGATTTACTGGGGCTTGGTGGTTGTGGGGGACTGGAAGGGGCGGTGCGGTGTGTTTACGTGGTGACAGGTCGTTCCGGGAGTGTTGTCACGGAGGTGGGTGGCCATGGGTGGTGCCGCTGTGCGGCTGGTGGCGGCGTTGGAGTCGGTGATGGGGGAGGAGGTACCGGTCAGGATCCGGGCTTGGGACGGGTCCGTGGCCGGGAAGGAGGGGGCGCCCACGCTGGTGGTGCGGAATCGGCGGGCCCTGCGGAGGCTGTTGTTCAAGCCGGGGGAGCTGGGGCTGGCGCGGGCCTGGGT
>NZ_LIRL01000946.1 GCF_001419795.1 Streptomyces niveiscabiei | reverse complement strand
GGGTGGGGCGCGGCGTGGGGCGCGGCGTGGGCGTACCTCTCAGGTCCTGTCCCTCGTGAGTACTAGTACCCAGGGGGTGTACGTGGTCGTACCGATGTCCGGGGTATCGCCTCGCGCCTACGGTCCTGGCATGCCTGTGGAGATCACGCCCGACGACAAGACCGAGCCGCCCGCCGAGACCGCGCCCGGAGCCTGCGTCGTACCCGTCCGAGGCACCGCCGCTCGGGTGGGGCAGGCCGTCGGGATCGGCTGCGCCGCGCTCGTCGCCGTACCGCTGTTCCTCGGCCTCGCTCTGATCGTGTGGCTCGCCCTGATCACCAAGGACGCGTCGGACTTCCCCCGGGTCGCGCCCCAGGAGATGGCGGACCGGGCGGTCGCGAACTCCCGGGAGGCGTACGGGGTGCTGGGGTTCACGCGCACGATCGCCTCCGGCGCCGACGATCCCGGGGTCTCTCCCGAGAACACCCTGGATTCCGACCTCTGTTACCGGGGCGGGCTGACGGACGAGACCGTCGTCGGGGCCTACGCCATGCATCATAGCTGGGCGCTCGACCACGTCACCGCCGGGCAGGCGGTTCCCGGGCTGCGTCGGCTGCGCACCCATCTGGAGGACACCGGGTGGGACGTCACGTCCTACGAGGAGGGCAGGACCGGGGATACCTGGAAGCTACGTGCGTCGCGCTCGGACGGCGAGGAGGCGATGTACTTCAGGTGGTCCGCCGAGAGCGGGTACTTCCAAGCGGGTTCCTCCATGCCCTGCGCCATGCCCCCCAGCCGGCAGACAGGGGACGACGACCCCACCGGCGACCGCATGTGGCCGCCGGACCTCACCCCGTCCCCGTCACACGTACGGAGCTAGCTCGTCCAGCACCCCCAGCACCTCCGCCTCCCCCGCCGGAGGCAACTGCACGACCGCCTCCTCGATCCCCAGCTCCGCGTAGTACTCAAGTTTTCCCCGGGTAGGCACTACGGCGTACGGCACGACCTCCAGCTCGGACGGTTCCCGCCCCGCCTCCGCCCACGCCGCGCGCAGCACCGGCAGCGACTCGCCGAGCCCGCGTCCGCCGATCGGGAGCCAGCCGTCGGCGTACTCGCAGATGTGGGAGAACAGCTTGGGTCCGGCGCCGCCGCCGATGAGGGTGCGCGGCCCGACGACCGGCCCGCGCGGCTTCCGCACCGGCTTGGGGTACGCGATGGACGGCCGTACGCTCCCGAACTCCCCTTCGTAGCCCGTGGGTTCGTCGGACCACAGGGCCCGCATCAACGCCATCCGGTCCCGCACCAGCTCCCGCCGGGTCCGCCACTCGACCCCGTGGTCGGCGGCCTCCTCGACGTTCCACCCGTACCCGAGCCCCACCGTGAGCCGTCCCCCGGACAGATGGTCGACGGTGGCGATCTGCTTGGCGAGGTCGATCGGATCATGCTGAGCGACCAGCGTGATCCCGGTCCCCAGCCCCAGCCTCTCGGTCACCGCCGCGGCCTGCCCGAGCCCGACGAACGGGTCCAGCGTCCGCCCGTACTCCCTGGGCAGCTCCCCGCCCGCGGGGTACGGCGTACCTCTCTCGACCGGAATATGCGTGTGCTCCGGCAGATACAGCCCGGCGAACCCCCGCTCCTCCAACTCCCGCGCGAGACGCGTGGGAGTGATGGTCTCATCGGTGAGAAAAATCGTGACCGAGATACGCATACGACGGCCTTTCCGGATGTACAGCGGTACGACTACAGACGCGAGTGCCGCCCTCATCTGTACCCGGAACAACCCGAACTGTCCATACCGACCGGTCGGAACTGCGAGACCGAGCCTCCGGCCCGCCGCCCTCGCGAGACTCAACTGACCGAAAAACACCCCCATTCGAACGACCTCACATCCCGATTCCCCTCACGCCTCCCCGAGTTCACCCCCCTCCCCCACACTGACCCCATGTGCGACGACGCTCACGAGATCGGCAGACGTGCCCTGTTCGTGACGGGTGCGGGTGCGGCGATGACTGCCGGGGGCATGGGTTTCGCCTCCGCCGAGGGACGAGAGCAGGGGCGGGCGGCGAAGACCCTGCGGGGGACGTTGCCCACCGGAGCACCGGACTTCGTGTATGTGCCGGTCGAAGTCCCGGCGGGGGTAAGCGAGTTGAGGGTGGCGTACACCTACGACCGCCCGGCCGTCCCGACCGGCACCGCCGGAAATGCCCTGGACATCGGCCTGTTCGACGAGCGTGGGACGGCACTCGGCGGCCGGGGCTTCCGGGGCTGGTCCGGCGGGGCCCGTACGGAGTTCTTCGTCCGGGCGGACGACGCGACCCCCGGATACGTCCCGGGACCGATCCGCGCGGGGACCTGGTACGTGGCGCTGGGACCGTACACCGTGTCCCCCCAGGGGCTGACGTACGAGATCACCGTCACCCTCACGTACGGGTCACCGGGTCATACCCCTACCCCCGTCTACCCGCCGGAGCGCGCGCGGGGCCGGGGCCGCGCCTGGTACCGGGGCGACTGCCACCTGCACTCCTGGTACTCCGACGGCCGCCGCACCCCCGCCGAGATCGCGGCGCTCGCCCGCGCCGCCGGGCTGGACTTCATCAACACCTCCGAGCACAACACCCATGCGGGGCACGCCCATTGGGCCGACCAGGCCGGCGACGACCTGCTGATCCTGCTCGGCGAGGAGGTCACCACCCGCAACGGCCACGTCGTCGCGCTCGGCACCGATCCCGACACGTTCGTCGACTGGCGCTACCGGGCCCGCGACAACCGTTACTCACGGTTCGCCCGCCAGATCCACCGCGCGGGCGGCCTCGTCGTCCCCGCGCACCCGCACGCCACCTGCATCGGCTGCGCCTGGAAGTTCGGGTTCGGCGAGGCGGACGTGGTGGAGGTGTGGAACGGCCCCTACACCCCGGACGACGAGATCGCGCTCGCCTCCTGGGACGCGACGCTGGTCGCCGCCGTACGGGAGGGCCGCGACTGGCTCCCGGCGATGGGCAACAGCGACGCACACCGCGACCCGGACGTGGTCGGCCTGCCCCAGACCGTGGTCCTCGCGGACGACCTGACCCGCGAGGCGATCCAGGACGGCATCCGCGCCGGGCGGTCGTACGTCGCGGAGTCCAAGGACGTCACGGTCGCCCTCACCGTCACCGGCCCGCGCGGCGAGCACGCCGGTATCGGGGAGCGGCTCGCGGTCGCCCCGGATACCCCCGTGGTCGTACACGTGGAGGTCTCAGGGGTGAGGGGCTGCACGGTCCGCCTGGTCACCGACGAGGGCGTCCTGTTCACCGGGGCCCCCGTGGGCGACTCGGGTTCAGGGGTCTTCGAGTGGCGGACGACACCGTCGTACGCGGCGTACGTACGGGCGGAGGTCCGCCACCCGGCGACCGCACCCCTCCTGCCGGGACCGCTGGCCGCGCTGACCAACCCGGTGTTCCTGGGGCGCGGACGGGGCTGACGGGGACGGGCCGGCTGAGGGTGCCGCGCGGTGCGAAGACCTCAGGGGGACAATCGACAGGGATACCTGAGGGGTACGGGACTACAGGCGCCGTACCCCTCCCCCTCTCCACCCGC
>NZ_LIRL01000945.1 GCF_001419795.1 Streptomyces niveiscabiei | reverse complement strand
CCCCCGGCCCGCCACGGGTTCCCGGCTTGCCCGGCGGCTCCAGCTCACCCGGCGTACCCAGCCCTCCCCCTCGGTCACCCCCTCGGAGAGAGGTGCTGAGGTGGGGCGGCGGATCGGGGTGGGGCTTATGTACGGTCTCTGGAAACCCCGGGTACTCGGTTCCTGGCGGGTGCCGGCCACCGGGCCGGTCATTTTCGCCGTCAACCACTCGCACAATATTGATGGCCCGATGGTGATGGGCGTGGCCCCGAGGCCGACGCACTTTCTCATCAAGAAGGAAGCATTTGTGGGGCCCCTGGACCCCTTTCTGCTGAGCATTGGCCAGCTGAAGGTGGATCGGGACTCGACCGACCGGGGTGCCGTCACCCAGGCGCTGGACGTGTTGAAGAACGGCGGTGTGCTCGGGATCTTTCCCGAGGGGAGCCGGGGTGAGGGGGACTTCGCGGCGTTGCGGGCGGGTCTCGCCTACTTCGCCGTGCGGGGGAACGCGCCGATCGTCCCCGTGGCTGTCCTGGGAAGTTCGGAGCGTCAGGGACGGTTGGTCAAGGGGCTGCCCCCGCTGCGCTCGCGTGTGGATGTCGTCTTCGGCGACCCTTTCGACGCGAGTGACGGCACGGGCCGCCGTACCCGCAAGGCCTTGGACGAGGCCACGGAACGTATCCAGAAGCAGCTGACAGCGCACCTGGAAAACGCCAGGCGTCTCACCGGACGCTAGGCGACACTTAGTAGTGGATCAGCCGATAACGGGCCGGTCCACCGATCACCACGATGAACGAGGTACGGAACTTCATGAACGACGACAACCACTCCGAGTACGACCACGGAGCGCTCGGTGACGCCGAGTACGCGGAGTTCATGGAGCTCGCCGCGGAAGAGGGCTTCGACGTCGAGGACGTCGAGGGCGCCATCGAGGAGGCGGGACACGGCCCGCTGCCGGTGCTGGCCGTGGTCGGCCGGCCGAACGTCGGAAAGTCGACGCTGGTCAACCGGATCATCGGACGGCGCGAGGCCGTCGTGGAGGACAAGCCGGGGGTGACCCGCGACCGCGTGACGTACGAGGCCGAGTGGGCCGGCCGGCGCTTCAAGGTCGTCGACACGGGCGGCTGGGAGCAGGACGTCCTCGGCATCGACGCGTCGGTCGCCGCGCAGGCGGAGTACGCGATCGAGGCGGCCGACGCGGTCGTCTTCGTCGTGGACGCCAAGGTCGGCGCGACGGACACCGACGAGGCGGTCGTACGGCTGCTGCGCAAGGCCGGGAAGCCGGTCGTGCTGTGCGCGAACAAGGTGGACGGGCAGAGCGGCGAGGCGGACGCGGCGTACCTGTGGTCGCTGGGCCTCGGCGAGCCGCACCCGGTCTCCGCGCTGCACGGCCGCGGCACCGGCGACATGCTGGACGCCGTCCTGGAGGCGCTGCCGGAGGCGCCGGAGCAGTCCTTCGGCGGGGCGATCGGCGGTCCCCGGCGGATCGCGCTGATCGGCCGCCCGAACGTCGGCAAGTCCTCGCTGCTGAACAAGGTGGCGAACGAGGAGCGCGTCGTCGTCAACGAGCTGGCGGGCACGACCCGCGACCCGGTCGACGAGCTGATCGAACTCGGCGGCGTCACCTGGAAGTTCGTCGACACGGCCGGTATCCGCAAGCGCGTCCACCTCCAGCAGGGCGCCGACTACTACGCCTCGCTGCGCACCGCCGCCGCCGTCGAGAAGGCCGAGGTGGCCGTCATCCTCATCGACGCCGCCGACTCCATCTCCGTACAGGACCAGCGGATCGTCACGATGGCCGTCGAGGCGGGCCGCGCGATCGTCGTCGCGTACAACAAGTGGGACACGCTCGACGAGGAGCGCCGCTACTACCTGGAGCGGGAGATCGAGACGGAGCTGGGGCAGATCGCCTGGGCGCCGCGGGTGAACGTCTCGGCGCGCACCGGGCGGCACATGGAGAAGCTCGTCCCGGCGATCGAGACGGCGCTGGCGGGCTGGGAGACGCGCGTGCCGACCGGCAGGCTGAACTCCTTCCTCGGCGAGCTGGTCTCCGCGCACCCGCACCCGATCCGCGGCGGCAAGCAGCCCCGCATCCTCTTCGGCACCCAGGCCGGCACCAAGCCGCCGCGCTTCGTGCTCTTCGCCTCCGGCTTCATCGAGGCGGGCTACCGCCGCTTCATCGAACGCCGTCTGCGCGAGGAGTTCGGCTTCGAGGGCACCCCGATCCACATCTCGGTGCGCGTGCGCGAGAAGCGCGGCAAGAAGAAGTAAACGGTTGCAGCGAAAAGGGCGGCTCCTTCGGGAGCCGCCCTTTTCGCTCAGTACCCCCGGCGCGGTGCCGGCGGCAGCGCGGGGAGGTTCTGCGCCCCCTGGTACTGGTACGGCTGCTGCTGCCCCAGCGTCCCCACGCGCTGCCACTGCCCCTGCTGCCGCGCGCTCTGCGCCCCCGCGCTGTAGGCGCTGTACGAGCCGTTGTACGAGCCCGCGTACCCCCCGGCGTACCCGCCGCCGTGTCCGGGCCCGCCCCCGAACGCCGTGAACCCCAGCTCATCCTCCCCGCTCCGGTCGCCCGGCAGCGCCCGGAAGGACTTGACGTACTCGGCGTAGAGCGCGTCGTAGATCGGGGTGGCCGACTGCGCGTCCTGTCCGGGGCGGGCGGACGGGATCGCGGCGTAGGACGGCCACAGGGAAGAGTCGTATGTGTGCACGTCACTCCAAACGACCCGGCCGGGCAAGGGATGCGGTGCGGGAGGTGTGACCGGGGTGAGCGTCACGTGCCCGCGAGGGGTAGGGCCGCGGCCACCAGGCGGCCGTTCGCCGCGGCCTTGTCGAGGGCGTCGCGGAGCAGGTCCTCGCGGGGCTGGCGGCCGATGGAGCCGACCGGGGCCGCGAACATCAGCACCTGCTGGTGCTTGTTGGCGGCGGCGCGCCAGCCGTCGGTGACCTGGAGCGGCTGGTGCGCCTGCCACCAGGCCGCGGGCTGGGCGCCGTTGGGGCCGGGCTGGAGGATCGCGTGCAGCTGGCCGACGGCGAGCAGCACCGACCAGCCGTGCCGTACCGGCGGCACCTCGGTGATCTGGCCGACCGGCGTGAAGCCCTGCTCGACGAGCAGCGGCAGGAAGTCGTCCCCCGGGCCGGTGGAGCCGGGGCGCGCGATCGGCGCGGTCGGCTCGACGACGAGCGCGGGGTGCAACTCCCCGGCGATCAGCACGAGTCCGCTCGTCACCCCGAGAACCGCCTGCTCCGGTACGGACTTGGCGGGCTCGGCGGCGCTGCCGCTGATGGAGCGGACGGCGCCCTGGAGCTGTTCCTCCGTCACCTGGACGACCTGGGAGGGCAGGCAGCCGGCGTGGGCGAAGGCGAGGACGGCGGTCTCGTCCCCGATGAACAGGACGGTGCTGGTGCGCTCGTGCTCGGAGTCGCCCGGGGTGCGGCAGGACGTGCAGTCGTAACTGCCCGGGGCGTTGTCTCCGGTGAGCAGCCGGTCGGCTTCTTCGTCGCCGATCTCGGCGCGTACCTCGTCGCTGACGTCGAGCATGCGCGGCACGGTGGCTCCCTCGGGATGCGGTGCTGTGGCGGGCCGGGTGGGTCCCCGGCTCATTCAGACTCAACGGGCGAGCTGTGGTGGGAGTCACGCACCTGGGAGGACTGAACCGAGCCATCTGACGCGGTCGGTCACTTTGGGCTTCTATTCGAACACTCATGGCCAAGTAACGGGTGGGTCACGGGCGTTGGTTCCGTGAGGTGACTCACAGGGCGCTCTGGTTCATGGTCGACACATCATGAAATGGGTGGATGTAAAGGCCGTTCAATTCTCTTTGTTACCTCTGGTAACGCCTAACTGGCCTGCGGAAACAGGGAGTTGGTTGCTAACGGCTCGTCAGGGCTCCTAGATTCCTCCGCCGGTGCACAGAGCACCACCCGGAACCTGTGCGGCGACCGCGCTGGGACAGACAGCGCGCCGATGCATCACGTCGGCGCACAGGGGGCGGAACGCGATATCGGCGTCCATACGCGGATAGCGTCCCGCTCGTCAGGGGGAAATCCGGGTCCGTAGAGAGGGAACTTCATGTCCGAGTGTGCCGATAACACCCGCCGCGCCCGCACGACCGCTGTCCTCGCCGGGGCAGCGCTCCTCGCGCCTCTGGGTCTGCTGGCCACGAGCGGCAACGCCGCCGCGGCCGACAGCGGGGTGTGGGACCGGATCGCCAAGTGCGAGAGCGGCGGCAACTGGCACATCAACACCGGCAACGGCTACTACGGGGGGCTCCAGTTCTCCGCCTCCACGTGGCGTGCCTACGGCGGGACCGCGTACGCGTCCACCGCCGACCAGGCGTCCCGGGAGCAGCAGATCGCCGTCGCCAGCAAGGTCCAGCGCGGGCAGGGCTGGGGTGCCTGGCCCGTGTGCTCGTCCCGTGCCGGGGCCTACGGCAGCGCGCCGTCCAACTCCGGCTCCGGGTCCGGGTCTTCGGGCTCCGGGTCGACGGGCTCGGGGTCCGGGTCCGGGTCCGGGTCCGGGTCCGGGTCCGGGTCCGGCTCGGTGAAGAAGTACAAGAGCGAGAGCTCGTACAAGAAGAGCTCCGCCAAGAAGGGCTCCGCCGGCGAGAGTTCGCGCAAGAACTCGGCCCCCGAGCGGTCCTCGGGGAGCAGCACCACGCGCGGGACCCTCCGGGCGACGCCGGGCGCGAACTACACCGTCCGCGCCGGTGACACGCTCAGCGGGATCGCCGAGCGCAACGGCACGACCTGGGGTCGGCTGTACTCGGCCAACAAGGCCGCCATCGGGGGGAACCCCGACCTGATCATGCCGGGGCAGCGGCTGCTCGTCTGAGCCGTCGCCGGCGTCTCCGGGGCCGGGCCCCATCCGGTGAGCCGACCGGGTGGGGCCCCCGCCGTCGCGCGGCGCGGCTGGGGGAGGGGTACGGGCGTGCCGCCTACGGTGACGCGATGTTTCTCGTGCCTCTGCTGACGGCCCTGCTGCCGGTCCTCGCCGCTCCGTCGCCCGCGCCGGTCTCCTACGACTGCGCCCGCGACCAGTGGCCCTGGGCCTGTGTCGCCGAGTGCGAGAGCGGCGGGCGTTGGGACGCCAATACCGGCAACGGGTATTACGGCGGGCTCCAGTTCTGGGCGCCGACCTGGAAGGAGTTCGGGGGGCTCTCGTACGCGCCCCGCGCCGACCTCGCGTCCCGGGAGCAGCAGATCGCCGTCGCGCAGGAGGTGTTGGCCCTCCAGGGGTGGGAGGCGTGGCCCGCGTGCTCCGAGCGGTACCGGCTCCGGGGGCGCGTGTACATCGTGAAGTCCGGGGACACGCTCTCCGGGATCGCCGCCAAGTACCGTGTCGCGGGCGGGTGGAAGGCTCTGTACCAGGCCAACAAGGATGCGGTGGGCGCGTATCCGGACCGGCTCAACCCCGGTACGTTCCTCGTGCTCCCCCGGTCCACGGCCCGCGAACGTCCGCCGGCCGTCTTCGGGCCGCCCCTCGGGTAGGTGGCGGTTTGATCTCGCTGTGGCTCAAGTGGCTGTCGTACAACGGCAATTGACTGCAAGATGCCTTCTGGCAGGCCGACGTCGACACATGGTGGTGCATCAGATGGCTCTCCGGAACGGCACGCGGTGCATGGTTGGAGTGGCCGCGCTTCTCCTCACCCTCGCCGGGTGCAGCCACGACCCCGACGACAAGCTGCCCCGCTTCACCCCCTCGCCGTCGCCCTCCTCCTC
>NZ_LIRL01000944.1 GCF_001419795.1 Streptomyces niveiscabiei | reverse complement strand
CACCCCCACCGAGCACCCCCGCACCTCCGATGACCTCGAACGTATGCTCAAAGGATGACGACTTCCGCGACCTCGGGAACCGGCCCCACCGAGAACTCCATGCGTCGCGCCCTCAAACGCGCCCGGGACGGCGTCGCGCTCGACGTGTCCGAGACGGCTGTGCTGCTACAGGCGCGCGGCGAGGCTCTCGACGACCTCACGGCGACCGCCGCGCGCGTGCGTGACGCGGGCCTGGCGGCGGCCGGCCGGCCCGGTGTCATCACGTACTCCAAGAGCGTCTTCATCCCCCTGACCCGCCTGTGCCGCGACAAGTGTCACTACTGCACCTTCGTCACGGTGCCGGGCAAGCTCCGCCGGGACGGCCACGGCATGTTCATGTCCCCCGACGAGGTACTCGACGTAGCTCGCAAGGGTGCCTCCCTGGGGTGCAAGGAAGCCCTCATCACTTTGGGGGACAAGCCGGAGGACCGCTGGCCCGAGGCGCGCGAGTGGCTCGACGCGCACGGGTATGACGACACCATCGCCTACGTGAGAGCCATCTCCATCCGCATCCTGGAGGAGACCGGGCTGCTCCCCCACCTCAACCCCGGGGTGATGTCCTGGACCGACCTCCAGCGCCTCAAGCCGGTCGCGCCGAGCATGGGCATGATGCTGGAGACGACGGCGACCCGCCTGTGGTCCGAGCCCGGCGGCCCCCACTACGGCTCCCCGGACAAGGAACCGGCCGTCAGGCTACGGGTGTTGGAGGACGCGGGCCGCTCCTCCGTCCCCTTCACCTCGGGCCTGCTGATCGGCATCGGCGAGACGTACGAGGAGCGCGCCGAGTCGCTCTTCGCGCTGCGCAAGGTCTCCCGCGCGCACCACGGCATCCAGGAACTGATCATCCAGAACTTCCGCGCCAAGCCGGACACGGCGATGCGCGGCATGCCGGACGCCGAACTCGACGAACTGGTCGCCGCGGTGGCCGTATCGCGCCTGATCCTCGGCCCCGCCGCGAACATCCAGGCCCCGCCGAACCTGGTCGACGGCGAGTACGAGCGCCTGATCGGCGCCGGCATCGACGACTGGGGCGGCGTCTCCCCGCTCACCATCGACCACGTCAACCCCGAGCGACCCTGGCCGCAGATCGAGGAGTTGACCCGCCGCTCCGAGGCGGCCGGCTTCGAACTCCGTGAACGCCTGTGCGTCTACCCGGAGTTCGTGACGCGCGGCGAACCCTGGCTCGATCCCCGCCTCCTCCCGCACGTCCGCGCGCTCGCCGACCCGCAGACCGGCCTCGCGATCCCGGACGCCGTCGTCGAGGGCCGCCCCTGGCAGGAGCCCGAGGAGGTCTTCGAGGCCACCGGCCGCACCGACCTGCACCGCACGATCGACACCGAGGGCCGTACGTCCGACCGCCGCGACGACTTCGACGAGGTGTACGGCGACTGGTCCGAACTCCGCGAGGCCGCCGCCCCCGGCATGGTCCCCGAGCGCATCGACACCGACGTACGCCAGGCCCTGGCGACGGCCGCCGACGACCCGACGAAGCTGACCGACGCGGAGGCGCTCGCGCTCTTCCACGCGGACGGCCCCGCGCTGGACGCGCTGACTCACATCGCCGACGACGTACGGAAGTCGGCGGTCGGCGACGACGTCACGTACATCGTCACGCGGAACATCAACTTCACCAACGTCTGCTACACCGGCTGCCGTTTCTGCGCGTTCGCGCAGCGCCGTACGGACGCCGACGCCTACACCCTCTCCCTGGACCAGGTCGCCGACCGCGCCCAACAGGCCTGGGATCTCGGGGCGGTTGAGGTCTGCATGCAGGGCGGCATCCACCCCGACCTGCCGGGCACCGCGTACTTCGACATCGCGAAGGCGGTGAAGGAGCGCGTCCCCGGGATGCACGTCCACGCCTTCTCGCCGATGGAGGTCGTCAACGGCGCGACGCGCACCGGCCTTTCGATCCGCGAGTGGCTGACTCAGGCCAGGGAAGCGGGACTTGACACGCTCCCCGGCACGGCCGCCGAGATCCTCGACGACGAGGTCCGCTGGATCCTCACCAAGGGCAAGCTGCCGGCCGCGACCTGGATCGAAGTCGTCACCACCGCCCACGAGTTGGGCATCCGCACGACGTCCACGATGATGTACGGCCACGTCGACCAGCCGCGCCACTGGCTCGGTCACCTCCGCACGCTCGCCGGGATCCAGCAACGCACCGGCGGATTCACGGAGTTCGTGACGCTGCCGTTCATCCACACCAACGCACCCGTGTACCTGGCGGGCATCTCGCGGCCCGGCCCGACGATCCGGGACAACCGCGCGGTGACCGCGATGGCGCGGCTCCTGCTGCACCCGTGGATCCCCAACATCCAGACCAGCTGGGTGAAGCTGGGCACCGAGGGCGCCGCCGAGATGCTGCGCTCCGGCGCCAACGACCTCGGCGGCACGCTGATGGAGGAGACCATCTCGCGGATGGCCGGCTCGTCGTACGGCTCGTACAAGTCGATCCGGGACCTCATCGCCGTCGCCGAGGCGGCGGGGCGTCCGGCGAAGCCGCGTACGACGCTGTACGGCGAGGTCCCGGCCGAGCGGCAACAGGCGGCGGAGGCGTCCGACGGGCACCTCCCGGAGCTGCTGCCGGTCCTCGACTGACCCTGGTGGAGCGCTGGTTGCGATCTTGGAACGGTACCTGAGGGAGACCGGTACGGGCCCGGCGGCCAGGCGCTCCACAGTAGGATGATCCGACCCCCGACGTGCGGGGGTCGGAGACTGAGGAGTTGCGTGCCCGTGCCTGCCCTGCGGCTTCCCTCGTGGGTCTGGGTCACCGGTCTGACGGCCGGGGCGATCGTCGGCGTGGGCTTCCTGGCGCTCGAAGCGGACAACGGCGTGCACCCTCATCCGACGGCCGCGGCCAGTCCGAAGCCGTCCGCCACCCCTCGGCAGTCGGTGGCTCCCGAGGCGTCCACACCTAATACTCCGGGACTACCCGCGAAGTCGGGCACGGGCCGCCGTATCGTCTACTCGCTCTCCGAGGACCGGGTCTGGCTGGTCGACGCGGACGACCAGTCCCGCCGCACCTTCGACGTCTGGCCCGGGACGGTCGACCCCGCGCCGGGGACGTACACGATCTCCGTGCGCACGCCCGCGACCACCGGCTCGGACGGGGTCGCCGTCGAGCACGTCGTCTACTTCACGGTGAAGTCCGGCATCAACATCGCCTTCTCCAACGCCGTCGACGGCTCCTCCCCGCCGCCCGCCCCGGCCGGCACGCAGACCGGCGGCATCCGCCTCCACAAGGAGGACGGCGCGGCGCTGTGGGCGTTCGGGGCGACGGAGACCAGGGTCAGGGTCGTCGAGTAGTACCCGGGTAATACCTGAGG
>NZ_LIRL01000943.1 GCF_001419795.1 Streptomyces niveiscabiei | reverse complement strand
GCCACACCCCCGTCCTCGCCTTCGTCCGCCCGGACGACATCGACACTGCACGCGGGATCGGCCGCGGCGAGCAGCTCGACGGCCGTCGTACGCAGCGCGTCCGCGACCTTCTCCAGGGACGCCGTACTGGGCCGGGCCCGGTCGTTCTCGATCTGGCTGAGGAACGGCACGGACAGCCCGCTGCGCTCGGCGACAGCCGCCAGCGTCAGTTCGAGCGCATGCCGCCGACGCCGTACGGCCGCCCCCACGCGCAGGGGCCGTTCCTTGTGGTCGCCCATAGCTCCGGCTCCCTCCTCCAGCTCGTCGGTCCGCGTCGCCGTGCACACGTCGTCTGATGAGTTCTCTGCACCCTACGCATGTTCCGCAAACCGTTTCATGTGCCCGTCACATCGACGACACACCCGGTCACGCTCGACGCACGGGTTCGCGCCAGTGGATCACATCCCCGAAGCCCGCGGAAACGGCCCCCGGCCCCCCGGCGGGTCGCGAGCGTACGCCCCGTACGCCCCGAAGTCACCCGTCCGGCTCCCGCCGGGGGAGCCGAGGGGTGACCTCGGGGTACGACATGACGCTGTGTGGTTGGCCGAATCCTTACGGTGCCGAGGCGGCCTCGTTCCCCACGGGCGCCCACTTCTCCACCAGCCCGGGGTTCGCCTTGAGCCAGGTGCGTACGCCGTCCTGCTCCTTGCCCTTCCCGGACTTCTGGAGCTGCGCCTCCAGCGACGTCAGCTGTGCCTCGGTCATCCTGAACTCCTTGAGCCAGCGCGCCACTTCGGGCTGGTCGGAGGCGAACCCGGAGCGGGCGACGGTGTGCACGTGGTCGCCCGCGCCCCAGGCCCCGCGCGGGTCCGCGAGCTTCTTCAGCCCGTACTCGCTGTACGCCCAGTGCGGGGACCACAGGGTGACGACGATCGGCTGCTTGCGCGCGTACGCCCGCTTCAGTTCGGCCAGCATCGCCGGGGTCGAGCCGTCGACGACGTCGTACCCCTGGAGCCCGTACTCCTTGACGACCTTGTCCTTCAGCAGCCCCATCATCCCGGCGCTGGGCTCGATCCCGACGACGCGGCCACCGAACTCGGAGGACCGGTTCTTGAGGTCGGCGAGGGAGTTGACGTCCTTCACATACGAGGGGACGGTCAGCTCCAGGGACGTCGGGCCGTACCAGGCGCCGAGGTCGTCGAGCCGGTCGCCGTACTTCTTCCAGTACTCGGCGTGGGTGGTCGGCAGCCAGGAGTCCGTCTGGAAGTCGAGCTGGCCGGTGGCGAGGCCGGTGTAGAGGGGTCCGGCGGCGTACTGCGTGGTCGTCACCTTGAAGCCGCGCTCCTGGAGGATCTCCTTCCACAGGTACGTGGAGGCGATCCCCTCGTCCCAGGGGATGTAGCCGATCTTGATCTCCTGCCCGCGCCCGACGTCCGTGCCCGAGGCGTGCGCCGGGGCCCCGTTCCCGCCGAACACCCCGAGCCCGCCCGCGACGACCGCGAGCACGGTCACGCAGGACACGGCGACGGCGGGGCGCGGCCGGTACGACCACGCGCTCCCCTTCGCCTTCGCCGCCGCCCGGCGTCCCAGCGGCGAGAGGCGGGTGCCGAGCGCGCCCGTCATGCGGTCGAGGTAGATCGCGAGGACGACGATCCCGAGCCCGGCCTCGAAGCCGAGCCCGATGTCGAGCTGGCCGATGGCCTCGTTGACGGCGCCGCCGAGGCCGCCCGTGCCGACCATGCCCGCGATGACGACCATGGACAGGCCCAGCATGATGACCTGGTTGACGCCGGCCATGATGGTCGGCAGGGCCAGCGGCAGCTGCACGCGGAAGAGGGTGTCGCGCGGCGTCGTGCCGAACGCCTCGGCGGCCTCGACGAGTTCGGCGTCGACCTGCCGGATGCCCAGCTCGGTCATCCGCACGCCCGGCGCGACCGCGAACACGAGGGTCGCGACGACCCCGGCCGGTACGCCCATGCCGAAGAAGAGGATCGCCGGGATCAGCAGGACCATCGACGGCATCGTCTGGAGCAGGTCGAGCACCGGCCGTACCGCCGCGCTGACCGTCCTGGAGCGCGCCGCCCACACGCCGAGCGGGATCGCGATCACCAGCGCGATGAGGGTGGCGACCAGGACCAGCGAGAGCGTCGACATCGACTTCTCCCACAGGTCCAGCGAGTCGATCAGCGCGAACCCCGCGAACGACAGCACGCCCGCCGTGAGGCCGCGCAGCCACCAGGCGAGTACGGCGAGGATGCCCGCGAGCAGCAGCGGCTGCGGCGCGTTCAGGACGGCGTCGAGGACGTCGTACAGCCCCTCGACCACCGCCTTCACCGCGTCGAACAGCCAGGCGAGATGGTTCACGAGCCAGTCCACACCGGAGTCGACCCAGTCCCCGAGATGCAGCCTAGGCATGCGCGCCCGCCTCCTCGGCCATGACCCCGACCAGCAGATCCGAGGTGACGACCCCGACGACCGCGCCCGCGTCGTCGAGCACGGCCACCGGATGATCGACGCGCGCACAGATCGCGCACAGCTCCGTGAACGGCGTACCCGGCGTCACGGTCTCGCACGAGCAGTCCGTCTCGTGCGCGCCGGTGTCCATGACGGCCGACGCGGTCAGCACCCGGGAGCGGTCGACGTCCTGGATGAAGGAGGCGACGTAGTCGTCGGCCGGGCGCAGCAGGATGTCCTCGGCGGTGCCGTTCTGGACGATGCGGCCGTCGCGCATGACGGCGATCCGGTCGCCGAGGCGCATCGCCTCGTTGAGGTCGTGGGTGATGAACACGATGGTCTTCTTCAGGGTCTTCTGGAGCGTGAGGAGCTGGTCCTGCATGTCGCGGCGGATCAGCGGGTCGAGCGCGCTGAACGACTCGTCCATCAGCAGGAGATCGGCGTCGGTGGCCAACGCGCGGGCCAGGCCCACGCGTTGCTGCATGCCGCCGGACAACTCGTCGGGCCAGGAGGACTCCCAGCCCTCCAGGCCGCACAACTTCAGCGCCTCGGTGGCGCGTTGCTCGCGCTCGGGGCGCGGGACGCCCTGGACGGCGAGGCCGTACGCCGCGTTGTCGAGGACCGTGCGATGGGGGAAGAGCGCGAAGTGCTGGAAGACCATGGAGATCTTCCGCGCACGCACCTCCCGCAGCTCGCGGTCGTCGAGCGCGGTCAGGTCCTGGCCGTCGAAGCGGACGTGCCCGGCGGTCGGCTCCAGGAGGCCGTTGAGCATCCGCAGCAGCGTCGACTTGCCGGAGCCGGACAGGCCCATCACGACGAAGATCGAGCCGGGCTCGACGGTGAAGGACGCGTCGATGACGGCGGGCATGGCGCCGTCCGCGCGCAGGTCCTCGCGGGTCTCCCCGCTGCTGAGCCGCTCGACGGCGGCGTCCGGTTTTCTGCCGAACACTTTGTAGATGTGGTCTGCCTCTAGCCTCGCGGACACGCGGACCTCTCCGGTCGGGGACATGGTCAGGAGCGCAACGGGTTGCCGAGTGCGCAACCGGCATCGCTCCGAGGGCGCGCCTGCCCGGACCTTTTTCGGCCAAACCCACAGGTGTCCCAGGTCACAGGGTGCGTACGCGGCCACGGGGGTGAACGCGGACGGGTCGCTGTCAGTGGCGTGCGGCATGATGCGGGGGTGACCGGACGACTGATGCTCCTCGACACCGCCTCCCTCTACTTCCGCGCCTATTTCGGGGTCCCGGAGTCCGTGAAGGCGCCGGACGGCACGCCCGTGAACGCGGTGCGCGGCCTCCTCGAATTCATCGACCGGCTGGTCAAGGACCACCACCCCGACGAGCTCGTGGCCTGCATGGACGCCGACTGGCGCCCGCAGTGGCGCGTCGACCTCATCCCCTCGTACAAGGCGCACCGGGTCGCCGAGGAGCGCGCGGCCGGTCCGGACGCGGAGGAGATCCCGGACACGCTGTCGCCGCAGGTGCCCATCATCGAGGCGGTGCTCGACGCGGTGGGCATCGCGCGGGTGGGCGTCGAGGGGTACGAGGCGGACGACGTGATCGGGACGTTCACGGCGCGCGCGAAGGGCCCGGTGGACATCGTCACCGGGGACCGCGACCTGTACCAGCTGGTGGACGACGCGCGCGGAGTCCGCGTCCTGTACCCGATCAAGGGCGTCGGCACGCTCCAGGTCACCGACGAGGCCGTGCTGCGCGAGAAGTACGGCGTGGACGGGCGCGGGTACGCGGATCTGGCGCTGCTGCGGGGCGACCCGAGCGACGGGCTGCCCGGGGTGCCGGGGATCGGGGAGAAGACGGCGGCGAAACTGCTGGCCGAGTTCGGGGACCTGGCCGGGATCATGGCGGCCGTGGACGACCCGTCGGCGAAGCTGACGCCCTCGCAGCGCAAGCGCCTCGACGAGTCGCGGCCGTACGTCGCCGTCGCGCCGAAGGTCGTACGGGTCGCCGGGGACGTACCGCTGCCCGAGGTGGAGACGGCGTTGCCGCGGGCGGCCCGGGACGGCGAGCTGGTGGCGGCGCTGGGTGCGCGGTGGGGGCTGGGCGGGTCGCTGGGGAGGCTGCTGGAGACGCTGGGGGCTTGAAGGGCCCGGTGACTTGACGGAGATCCCGCCCCGGAAGTCATGCTCTCGCAAAGAAGAGTGGCGTTCTTGCAGGTGGGCGGGGTCTCGTGCGGGAACACGCAAACAAGCCCCCGGGCGAGGGGGGCGAGAGTGGGGGGAGTGATGCTAACTTAGGTAAACCTAACCATAACAGCATGGGAGGCCGTCATGTCAGAACGTCCGGCACGGAAACCGCGGAAGCCCCATTCCGCGCGGGTCGTCCGCACTGAACGGCTCACCCCGCACATGCAGCGGGTCGTGCTCGGCGGTGAGGGTTTGGCCGAATTCACGGCGGGCACCTGCACCGACCACTACGTCAAGATGCTGTTCGCTCCCGAAGGGGTCACCTACCCCGAACCCTTCGACCTGGAACGCATCCGCGAGGAACTCCCGCGCGAACAGTGGCCGGTGACCCGTACCTACACGGTCCGCCACTGGGACGCGGAACACCGCGAGCTGACCCTCGACTTCGTCCTGCACGGCGACGAGGGCCTCGCCGGGCCCTGGGCGATGCGCGTCCAGCCGGGCGAGACCGTCCGCTTCATGGGACCCGGCGGCGCCTACGCCCCCTCCCCCGACGCCGACTGGCATCTCCTCGCCGGGGACGAGAGCGCGTTGCCCGCGATCGCCGCCGCCCTTGAGGCGCTGCCCGCCGGGGCCGTCGCCCACGCCTTCATCGAGGTCTCCGGGCCCGAGGAGGAGCAGAAGATCGACTCCGACATCGAGGTGACCTGGCTGCACCGGGGGGACCGGCCGGTGGGCGAGCTGCTCGTCCCGGCCGTACGGGACCTCCCGTGGCCCGAGGGGCGCGTGCACGCCTTCGTCCACGGCGAGGCGCACTTCGTGAAGGAGCTGCGGCAACTGCTGCGCGTCGAGCGCGCGTTGACCCGCGAGGACCTGTCCATCTCCGGGTACTGGCGGCTCGGGCACGACGAGGACGGGTGGCAGGCGTCGAAGCGGGAGTGGAACGCGCGCATCGAGGCGGAGCAGGAGACGCCGGCGGCGTGAGGCCCCGCGGCCGGCCCTCGTGAGGAGTTGGGCCCGTCTCGGACATGCCCGCGTGACGCGCACGCAACAGCACATCCCTAATTTCTGTCACCCGACAGGAATACGTGCTGGAGCACGCGCCCAAGGCAGGTGCCGCCGTGACGACCACTCCTCCCCTCCCCGATC
>NZ_LIRL01000942.1 GCF_001419795.1 Streptomyces niveiscabiei | reverse complement strand
GTGGGGGGCGGATGACAATCCGCTGCGGAATGCTCCGCATACCGCTGCCGCGTTGAGCGGGGAGTGGGGTCACTCCTATACGCGGGAAGAGGCTGTGTTCCCCGGTGGGGGGGCCGTTTCCGAGAAGTACTGGCCTCCTGTTCGGCGGATCGATCAGGCTTATGGGGATCGGAACCTCGTGTGTTCCTGCCCTCCGCTTGAGTCTTATCAGTAGGGGTTCCGCTACGCCGGGTACGCGTGTGTCTGGGCCGCCTTCACGGAGGCCCAGATGTCCGTGCCCGGGTGGAGGTGCAGGTCTGCTGCCGCCGCTGTGGTGAGGTCCGCCGTCAAGGGGAGGTCGCCTTTCAGGTCGGCGCGGATCTGGTCGCCGTGGGATTCCAGGCCTGCGACCTGGCAGTACCAGAGGTTGCGGGCGCTGGTGTTTTCGGGGCGGGTTCGGTGGAGGGTTACCGCGGAGGGGGGGAACGCGACGAATGCGGGGCCCCGCAGGTTTTCCGACGTGGTTATTTGTTGGCCTGTGGGGAGAGTTACCGTTGTGCCTTCCGCCTCGCCTTTGTAGAGGTTCAGGCCTACTAGCTGCGCTATGTAGTCCGTGCGGGGGTGGCGGGCTATGTCTGCGGGGGTTCCCTCCTGGACTATCGATCCCTGTTCTATGACCACCAGGCGGTCTGCCAGGACCATTGCGTCCAAAGGGTCGTGGGTGACTATTACCGCTACCGCTTCGAAATCTGCTAGGTGGTGGCGGAGTTGGGCTCTTACCTCCAGGCGGGTTCTTGCGTCCAGGGCTGCCAGGGGTTCGTCCAGGAGCAGTAGGCGGGGGTTTGTTGCCAGGGCCCTTGCGAGTGCTACGCGTTGGGCCTGGCCGCCTGAGAGGTTTCGGGGTTTTGTGGTGGCGTGGGTTTCCAGGCCCATGCGGGTCAGCCACTCTTTTGCTCGGGTCCGGGATTCGGATTTTGTGGCGCCCTGGCATCTGGGGCCGAAGGCTATGTTGTCCAGGGCTGTGAGGTGGGGGAAGAGGAGGTAGTCCTGGAAGACGACTCCTACTGGGCGGGATTCGGGGGGTGTGTTTTCCAGGGGGTGGCCGTCCAGGT
The DNA here is from genome assembly GCF_001419795.1 of Streptomyces niveiscabiei. GTDB lineage: Bacteria > Actinomycetota > Actinomycetes > Streptomycetales > Streptomycetaceae > Streptomyces > Streptomyces niveiscabiei. The sequence goes on along the minus strand of NZ_LIRL01000942.1, from coordinate 138 downwards.
GGAGGTGGCCTGAGGTCAGGGGGAGCAGGCCCGCCAGTGCTCTGAGGGCGGTGGTTTTGCCGGCGCCGTTGGGGCCCAGGAGGGCTAGGACTTCGCCGGGGGTGGCTTTTAGGGTGATGTTCAGGTGGAAGGTGGGGG
>NZ_LIRL01000941.1 GCF_001419795.1 Streptomyces niveiscabiei | reverse complement strand
GCCCCCGAAGGAGCAAGAACTCGAACGCCCCGACACGGGCGCCCCGACCAGCCAGAACCCGAACATCCCCCCAGAACCCGAACACCCCCGCCCGGCCGAAGCCGGACGGGGATGTTCGGTGCGACTACCTCACCGCAGCAGCAAGCTCACTCACCGAGCCGACTGCCCGAACCGATCCCCCGTGGCCGCGAGGCCGCCCGCGCCCGGCTGGTAGACCGTCGCCGGGGCGACGGTGCCGCCCGCGGTCACGTTGGAGAGGGGCAGGGAGTAGAGCGTGCCGTAGGCGGACGGCCCGTAGGGCAGGCCGACGTACAGGTGGGTGCCCGTGTACCAGAGGCTGGAGCCGAGCTGCTGGTTGGCGCCCGGCGTGCCGGGGATGCCGTCGCCGTCGCCGACCTCCAGCCAGCGGTCGCCCGCACCCGGCGTGCCGAGCAACGAGAACGTCTGGACGGCGCCCGCCTTGGCGGTCGTACCGACGGCCTCGCCCGGTACGCCGACCGCCAGCTTCAGGGTCGCCGCGGTGCTGACGGCGCGAGGTGCCGTGTTGACCGCGGTCAGCGTCGAGCCGAAGAGGTCGCCGGACTCGGACGTGCCGGAGACGTCGTCGTCGGCGGTCCCGGAGGAGTAGCCGTTGAGCTGGGTGTACGTACCGGCGGAGGTGATCCGGAAGGTCAGCACCCCACCCGTGTCGACGCTGTTGGTGCCGTTGACGGCGAGGTCCTCACCGGGCGACCCGACCGCGAGGATGGAGTCGGTGGCCGAGGCCGCCCCGGACGGCCGGTACGACACGATCGCGAGCGACTTCCCGAAGAGGTCACCGGCCTCGGCGCCGCCGCCGACGGTGTCGAGGTCCTGGTCGAGCCCGAAGAGCGGGGTGGGCCGCTTCTCGGCGTTGAGGACGTTGGGGTTGAAGACGGCGAGGTTGCCGGCGTTGGCGTCGGTCCCGATCGTCTCGTTGGGCGCGGCCACGGCGAAGTGGTTGGACCCGGCGGCGACGACGGTGCCGAACGCGTCGTTGGCCTCGATCGCCCCCGGCACGCCGAGGCTGTCCTGGTGGACGGAGACGTTGGTGGCGCCCTGGAGGTAGAACACCTCACCGGCCTTGGCGGCCCCGGCGAGCGCCTCGCCCGGCACCCCGATGACGATGTACGGCTCACCGGCGTTGGTGACGGACGCGGCGACGGCCGCCCCCATCCGGTCCCCGCTCTCGGGCCCGGACGCCTTGATGGACCCGGTGCCCGCGCCCTGCTGGTAGTTGGCGTCCTTCAGCGTGCCGGTGCCGAGCCCGCCGGGCGCGCCGTAGAGCAGGTCGGTCATGCCGGCGTCGGCCGCGTCCCCGAGGTTCTCGCCGGGCGTGCCGACGACCAGGTCCGTGCACCCGTCGGCGTTGTAGTCGACGGTGGCGATGGCGTCTCCGAAGGCATCGCCGGCCTCGGCGCCCCCGTTGACCCAGTCGAGGTCCTGGTGGATCTCGGTGTTGCCCTTGCCGCCGCCGTACACGATCCGTACGGAGCCGGCGCCCGCGTCGCCGCCGATGGTGGCGCCGGGGTCGGCGATCGCGATGTCCTCGACGCCGTCGCAGTTGAAGTCGGTGACGCGCGGCGCGCCGACCGTGGAGGTCACCCAGGACGCGATGTCGTCGACGCGCGCGACGACACCCCCCGTACGGGTCTCGGCGGCGTCGATGCCGAAGCAACCGCCTTGGAAGGAGCGGCTGTTGAGCCCGACGAGCTGTCCGCCGCGGACGACGGGCCCGCCGGTGTCGCCCTGGCAGGCGGCGGCACCGGCTACACCGGTGACGTTGGCGGTGGCTCCACTAAAAGCATCAACCGTGAGCGCGCCCGTGTGCAGCTTCAGCGGCACCCACTCGGTCTTGGTCCGCCCGTACCCGGCGAAGGTCAGCTGCTCGCCGGCGGCCGGCGCGGTGGTGGAGACGACGGCCGGCGTCACCCCGGCGACGGGCTTGTCCAGCCGCGCCAGGACGACGTCCCGGTCCGTACGCGGCACGAGTTCGACGACCTCGCGCACGGCGCCGTCGGTGCCGGAGAGGTCGGTGCGGCCGATCGTGGCGACCGTCTTCTGCGCGGGCTTCCCGGCGGGCACGGCCAGGGAGGCGGCCGGGTCGGCGGCGAAGCAACTGGCGGCGGTGAGCAGCCACTCGGTGTCGACGAGGACACCGGAGCAGCCGCGCGCGTAGTCGCCGACGACGATCTGGGCGGTGTAGGCGTACGTCGTGCCGGTCGCGGGCGTGCCGGTGACGGCGGACGCGGGGGCCGCGGCGCACACCGCGACGGGGCCGGCGACGAGGGCCGCCGCGAGCGCGGACAGGCGCAGGGAGAGGGGTCTGGGTGGTGTCATGGCGTGGGTTTCCTCAGAAGCGGGAGCAGGAAAAGGGAGTTCACAAAAAGCACGAAAAGGGGGCCGTCACCGGCTACTTCGAGCTCCTGATCTCCACGAGGATGTGGTCCCTGCCCTGCTCGTCCGCGCTCGATCCGACGGCCGTCCAGGTGTTCTTCGCGACGTCGAAGGACTTCTCCTCCGTGCCGACGGTCATGTCGACCTGGGTCTCGTAGTCGTTGCCGCGGATGCCGTACACCGCCGGGATCTCCAGCGTGAGCCAGCCGGAGGTGCCCTTGACGTCGAAGCAGATCTTGTCGGCGCTGCCGTGCGCCCACACCTCGAGCTGGCCGGTGTCGGTGACGCAGTCGGCGAGGGTGATGTGCCCGTCGCCGCGCTTCAGGACGATGTTCTTCTCCGCGAGGATTTTGTCCGCCAGCGGATAGTTGTACTTCTCGACCGCATATCCGGGCGATTCGTCCGCCACAGAAGAAACCGATCCGGAAGAGACGGTTCCGGATTCCGTTCCCGATGCGCCGATAGCGAGCCACGCCACAGCCCCCGCCGCCGTGGCGGCGCCCACTATGCGCCAGATTGTTCTTTGTGCCTTCATTAATGTCCCCGTCTTTGCTGCCTTCGCTTTCCCGGTGAAAGCGGATGTCATCCAAGACCGGGCAGGTAAGCGCTGTCCAGCACGCCAGATGTGATATACGACACGCTCAAAGAAATGTGAAGGTCCGCTTGTGCAAATATGCCAATCCAGCATTGACTTCCGCCCATGGCCCGTGCTTTACCTATGCCGGAAAACTCAAAAAGCACCGGAAGGATGATTCCTTTTGCCTCCCTCTTCCCTGTGGAGCAGACGCCGGATTCTCACCGCGGTCGCCGGCGTGGCCGCACTGCCGGCCCTCCCCTCGGTCCTCACGCTGACGGCAACTCCGGCCGCCGCCGCCGACGACCCGGCGGACAGCGGGCTGCCGGACACCGACCGCGGCAAGGCGGTGTGGGCCTACAAGACCGGCGGGCGCAGCGTCCGCGAGGCCGCCACGGCGGCGCTGCTGGGCACCCCGGCAGCGGTCACCGCGTTCCTCACCACCGACCTCCCCGCACGCCGTGCGGAGGACAACCGCATGGGCGTGCTGGCGGGTCTCCCCTATGCCGGCCGGTCCGTCCAGAACTTGGTCAACACGGCGTTGTCGGCGGGGGATGACGCGGTCTCGACCTTCCTGGACGGCGGCTACACGGCGGCCGTCAGCTCCGACCTGCGCGCCTCGGTGCTCACGGTCATGAACAACAGCGGCACGGCCGTGCAGCGCGCCGGCACGAAGGCGCTGGACGCGGCCAACGACAAGGCGCTGCACACCTTCCTGAACGAGGGTCAGTTCACGGCGCAGGCCGAGGACGAGCGCTCGGCCGTCTTCAAGATCCTCGCGAGCGCCTCCCCGCAGGTCGCCACGTACGCGCAGCGCGCGCTGGACGACGGCTCGCCGGCCGCGATCCGCCAGTTCCTGGTCTCCGGCCAGTACATAGCGCGCGCCCGCGACGAGGAGGCGGCGACAATCGACCAGCTCGTCGCGATCGTCGAACGCGAGGGCAAGCGCGCCCAGTTGCAGACCGAGCAGGCCGTCGCCGCCTCCGACAAGGCGAAGGACGCCGCCGAGAAGGCCAAGGCCGCCGCGCTGAAGGCCGCCGACGAGGCCGCCGCCGCCAAGGACGACGTCGCGAAGTCGGCGCGCGCCGCCAACGCCGCCGCCTCCGCCGCGAAGGGCGCGGCAGCAGCGGCGACCACCGCGATCTCGGCGTCCCGTGTCGCCCAGGCCGCCGCCGGCCGGGCCACCATGGCCGCGCAGGCCGCCGCCTCGGCCGCCGCCTCGGCGGGCAGCGCCGCGTCCCGCGCGTACGGGGCCGCGATCGCCGCGTCGAAGGACGCCTCGAAGGCGGCTGCCGCGCGCTCCGCCGCCGAGGGCGCCCGCAACGCGGCGAGCAAGGCGCGGACCGCAGCGAAGGCCGCCGACCAGGCGCGCGCCGCTGCCGCCGCCTGCGACACGGCGGGCAACGCCGCCAAGTCGGCCGCGAACAACGCCGCAGCCGCCGCGAACGCCGCAGCCGCTGCCGCCGCGTCCTCCGGTGTCGCCCAGGCGCAGGCCGCCCGCGCCCGCGCTGCCGCCGCCGAGGCCAACGCCGCCGCCGCCCGCGCGACGGCCGCGGCGAACACCGCCTCCACGCTCGCCGGACGCGCGGCAGCCGCTGCCGCCGTGGCCCGCGACGCCGCCAACTCCGCCGCCGCACACGCCGAGAAGGCGGCAGCGGCGGCGGACGAGGCGGCGGCGCACGCCGGTCAGGCCGTCGAGTACGCCAAGCGCTCCACGGAGTACGCGAACGCCGCCGTCGAGGCCGCCAACACCGCCACCAACGCGGTCAAGGAGGCGCAGGAGGTCGAGAAGGCCGCGCGGGCCGCCGAGACCGCGCGCATCGAGGCCGACACCGCGATCGGCATCGAACTCGCGCGCCTCGCCGCGCAGGAGGAGACCGCCGACCTCGCCAAGGCGAACCGCGAGCGCACCCAGGCCGACCGGACCTCGTCCGAGATCAAGGACCTGATCGCCGCCGCCGAGGCCGCCGTCACCGCCGGTGACACCGCCACGGCCGTCGACAAGGGCCGCCGCGCCGCCCTGCTCCTGCTGGACAACTCCGGCTCCTGGACCCGCCAGGCCGCCGAGTACGCGCTGTCCGGCACCGAGTACGACGTCCTGAACTGGCTCTCCGCCGACCGCGCCCTCGCCGAGGGCCAGGACGACCGCGAGACCGTCGTCACCGTCGCCGAGATCTCACGCGTCTCCGTCGCGCAGGCCGCCGCCGACACGCTGGCCTCCACCGCGCCGGACGCCGTCCGCACCTTCCTGACGACCGGCGCCGTCGAGGCGGCCAAGACCGACAACCGGGTGCTGGTCTTCAACGTCCTCGGCGCGAACCCGGGGGCCAGCGTCAAGGCGAAGGCGCAGGCCGCGCTGGACGACGGCAGCGCGGTCGCCCTGCACCGCTTCCTCCAGATCGAGCACGCCGAGGCGATCAAGGAGGACGACCGGGTCGAGATCTTCAAGCTGCTCGCGAACGGCGGGCAGTACATGAAGTCGGCCGCGCAGATCGTGCTGGAGGGCCCCGCCCGGATGCGGCGGAACTTCGTCGCCCACGACCAGTACGACGTGACCCGCCTCGACCAGGACTCCGTCGCGCACATCTCGGCGATCCGCGCGGCCATCGCGCACGCCGCGAAGGTCGCGGCGAAGGCCCAGGAGGACGCGGCGCTCGCGTCCAAGGCCGCCGCCGAGGCCCGCCAGGCCGCCGCCGAGGCGACCGCGTGGAAGAACAAGGCCGACGGGTACGCCGCCGACGCGCAGAAGTCCGCCGCCGAGGCCAGGACCAACGCCGACGCGGCGGACCGGTCGGCCGCCGACGCCGCGAAGTCCGCCGCCACCGCGCAGCAGGCCGCCGCGGTCGCCCGTACGGCGGCCCGGACGGCGAACTACTCCGCGCGCCGCGCCGCCGCCTCCGCCAGCCAGGCGGTCGCCTCGGCGGCCTCGGCGCAGGCGTCCGCGACCGCGGCACGCGCCTCCGCCGTCCAGGCCGGCAAGGACGCCGCCGCCGCTGCCGCCGCCTCCTCCGAGGCCCAGCGGATCTACACCGCGAAGGTCGCCGCCGAGGCCAAGCAGCGCGCGATGGACGCGGCCGACAAGGCCCGCGGACACGACGCGAACGGCACCAACCCGTCCCAGACCGCCGACAGCGACAAGCCGTGGTACGTCGACTGGGGGATCTGGCCGGAGGACGTCGGCAGCGCCAGCGAGTGGTCGACCGTCGTCGGCCACTACTCGACGATCCTCGGCGGCGGCGCGGTCGCCCTGGGCGTCGCCTCGCTGTTCTTCCCGCCACTGGCCCCGATCGCGGTCGGCGTCGGCATCGCCTCGGTGGTCGTCCAGGGGGTCAGCGCGTTCCTCGCGCTCGCGGGCAACGACTGGAACTGGCAGAGCAAGCAGTTCCAGTCCGCGTTCGGCCTCTTCGGCCTCGGCCTGGTCACGCTCGGCGTGGGCGGCACGCTGTCCCGCGTCGGCCTGAACTACGCCGACGACGCGGTCAAGCTCGCCGACACCGTCGGCGGCAAGATCGTCAGCGTGGCCGGTGACGTCACGACGACGGTCGTCGGTCTGCTGACCTGGTAATTCCGGTACGAGAGGGCGAGGATCTCCCCATGCTGACGCAAGGCATGTCCACGAGCGGCTGGTGGGTCCTCGCCCTCGTCTCGGGCGCGGCCCTCGGGTTCGCGTGCCTGACCCTGGCCGACCGGCGCAAGCCGGGCCACCGGGCGGCCATCGTCGCCGCGGTGCCCGGCGCGATGGCGCTGTTCCTGTGGGCGCAGGCGCGCTTCGGCAGCCTCGACGGCCGCCAGGCCCTGTTCTTCTTCACCCTGATCAGCCTCAGCCTGACGATCCTGCGGGCGGTCTACCACCCGTGGTTCAGGCGCCAGTTCCGGCTGCGGGACGCGGGCGAGCCGATGGAGAACGCGACCACCCCGCAGGTGTTCCTGTTCCTGTTCTCCTTCGTCGCCACGTTCGCCGGCGTCGCGTTCCTCGTCCACTGACTGGTGCACTGAACGGCTGAGGGGCCCGGCGCGCAGCCGGGCCCCTCAGGAACAGCTCAGCCGCACTGGCACGGGCTGCCGGACTGGCACCCGCACCCGCACCCCGACCCGCAGCCACAGGCCCCTATCAGCATCAGGTTCCTGATCTCGACGGGCTGTTCGGTCGGTGTCTCCTGGGTGGGGTCGGGCGACGTGCTGGGGGATTCGGCCATGGGTCCCTCCTCGACGCAGATACACCCATGGCAACCGACCCGCGACCCGGAGTGAAGGGCGCACCGACGGCGCACAGAAGCTCTACGCCTGGATCTCCGGCGGCAGGTCCTGCTGGATGTCGTCCGCGTGCTCGCCGGTGACGAGGAAGACGACGCGCTTGGCGACGGCGACCGCGTGGTCGGCGAACCGCTCGTAGTAGCGGCCCAGGAGGGTGACGTCGACGGCGGTCTCGATGCCGTGCTTCCAGCGGTCGTCGATCAGGTGCTGGAACAGCGTGCGGTGCAGCAGGTCCATCGCGTCGTCGTCCGCTTCGAGCTGGAGCGCGAGGTCGACGTCCTTGGTGATGATGCACTCGGCGGACTTGGCCATCAGGCGCTGCGCGAGCTGGCCCATCTCCAGGACGGTCGCGTGCAGGTCGCGCGGTACGGCACGCTCCGGGAAGCGCAGCCGCGCCAGCTTGGCGACGTGCTGGGCGAGGTCGCCGGAGCGCTCCAGGTCGGCGGACATCCTGAGGGACGTCACGACGATCCGCAGGTCGGTCGCCACCGGCTGCTGGCGGGCGAGCAGCGCTATGGCCTTGGCCTCCAGCTCGTGGTGGAGCTCGTCGACCTTCTTGTCGCCCTCGATGACGTTCTCGGCCAGGTTCAGGTCGGCGTCGAGGATCGCGGTGGTCGCGCGCCCGATGGCCGAGCCGACCAGCCGGGCCATCTCCACCAGACCGTCGCCGATCGAATCAAGTTCCTCGTGGTACGCGTCACGCATCTGCGTTCCCTCGTTCCCTCTCGTGCATCAGTCCTAGGCGCTTACAGTCCCACGTTCGGCCCTGGACGCGTCGGTTTCCGTCATCCCAAATGAACCACTACCAGCGCCAAGGTGAACTCTGGGCGACGAGTCTCGCAGGTCACCCCTCGACGGCTGTGGCGATGTCGCACCCCGTGCCTAACCTGGAGACATGGACGTGAACGCGGCGGTCGCCGCAGCGGCAGCGATCGCCGGGGTACTCACCGGCGTGATCGCCATGCTGGCGTTCCGCTGGAGCGAGCGCGACCAGAAGCGCCCCACCCGCACCTCCCTGCACACGGACCCGGTCCTCCCCCCGGGTGTCGACACGGTCCTGTCGGTCCTGCGCTCCTCGGCGGTCGTGCTGGACGAGGCGGACGCCGTGGTGAAGGCGAGCTCGGCGGCGTACGCGCTGGGCCTGGTCCGGGGCGGGAAGCTGGCCGTGGAGCCGATGCTCCTGATGGCCCGCGACACCCGCCGCGACGGCGAGATACGCCAGGTGGAGCTGGACCTCCCGCGGCGCGGGACGGGCCGGGGCGAGGCCCTCGCGGTCTCCGCCCGGGTCGCCCCGCTCGGCTCCCGGCTGGTGCTGCTGCTGGTCGAGGACCTCACCGAGGCCCGCCGCATCGAGGCGGTCCGCCGGGACTTCGTGGCGAACGTCAGCCATGAGCTGAAGACCCCGGTCGGCGCGCTCTCGCTGCTCTCCGAGGCCGTCATGGACGCCTCGGACGACCCGGAGGCCGTCCAGCGCTTCGCGGGCCGCATGCAGATCGAGGCGACCCGGCTCACCAACCTCGTGCAGGAGCTGATCGACCTCTCCCGGGTGCAGAACGACGACCCGCTGGAGGACTCCGAGCCGGTCCGGGTCGACGAACTCGTCGCCGAGGCCGTCGACCGCTGCCGCCACCAGGCGGGCACGAAACAGATCACGATGGCCGCGGGCGGCGCGGCCGACCTGCACGTATGGGGGAACCGCGGCCAGCTCGCGGCAGCGCTCGGCAACCTCGTCGAGAACGCCGTCAACTACTCCCCCGCCCGCACCCGCGTGGGGATAGCAGCCCGCCGGGTGACCGCGCCCGGGGGTGGGGGCACCTCCCAGGCTTTCGGCACTGGGGGACTGATCGAGATAGCCGTCACCGACCAGGGGATCGGCATCTCCGAGAAGGACAAGGAGCGCGTCTTCGAGCGCTTCTACCGCGTCGACCCGGCCCGCTCCCGTGCCACGGGAGGTACGGGGCTCGGTCTCGCGATCGTCAAGCACGTGGCCGCCTCGCACGGCGGGGAGGTCACGGTGTGGAGCTCCGAGGGACAGGGCTCCACGTTCACCCTGCGACTGCCGGAGGCGGGCTCGGCCCGTGACCGGGCGCACCAGCACCCCGACCTGGACGGCGACGAGGCCGACGAGGACAGGGCCGCCCCCTCAGATTCACCTTACGAACCGCTTCCCGCCCCGGAGGTCCTTCCGTGACCCGTGTGCTCGTCGTCGAGGACGAGGAGTCCTTCTCGGACGCCCTGTCGTACATGCTTCGCAAAGAGGGCTTCGAGGTCGCCGTGGCGGCCACGGGCCCCGACGGTCTCGACGAGTTCGAGCGCAACGGCGCCGACCTCGTCCTGCTCGACCTGATGCTGCCGGGCCTGCCCGGCACGGAGGTCTGCCGCCAGCTGCGCGGCCGGTCCAACGTCCCGGTGATCATGGTCACCGCCAAGGACAGCGAGATCGACAAGGTCGTCGGTCTCGAAATAGGGGCCGACGACTACGTCACCAAGCCCTTCTCCTCCCGCGAGCTCGTCGCCCGCATCCGCGCGGTCCTGCGCCGCAGAGGCGAACCGGAGGAGGTCACCCCGGCCGCCCTCGAAGCGGGCCCGGTCCGCATGGACGTCGACCGCCACGTCGTCACCGTCTCCGGCTCCAAGGTCGACCTCCCCCTGAAGGAGTTCGACCTCCTGGAGATGCTCCTGCGCAACGCGGGCCGCGTCCTCACCCGCATGCAGCTCATCGACCGCGTCTGGGGCGCCGACTACGTGGGCGACACCAAAACCCTCGACGTCCACGTCAAACGCCTCCGCGCCAAGATCGAACCGGACCCGGGCGCCCCGCGCTACCTGGTGACGGTCCGGGGGCTGGGCTACAAGTTCGAGCCGTAAAGAGCCTCGCTACGACGACGTACGACGACGAGGGCGGCACTCCCGGTCGGGGGTGCCGCCCTCGGGCGTGTGCGGGGCCGGTCAGTGGCCGGCCGCGGGGGACTCCGAGGAGGCCGGGCCCTCGGAGGACTCGGAGCTGCCGGAGGAGGACTCCGGCGACGGGGACCCGGAGGGGTTCGGGGACTCCGAGGGGCCGGCGGAGGCGCTCGCGGAGGAGGAGGGGTTCGGGACGGAGGTCGGGCCCCAGGAGCTGAAGTAGCTCGTGGCGGGGACGACGAACGCCTGGAGGCTGACGTCACCCGTCTCGCTGAACGTGAAGGTGATCTTCTGGGCGTTGCCGTTCTTCACGGTGTCGCCCGGGTTCTCCAGGACGGCGGACGCGTTGTTCGCGCCGCCGATGACGATCGAGCCGCCGGCCGGGACGAGCAGGCTGCCCTTCTTGCTCTTCGTGTCACCCTTGCCCGGCGTCAGCACGGCGGAGGCGCTGGTGCCGTCCACGGTGATGCCGGTCAGCGTCTGGTCGGAACGGCTGGTGTTGAAGACGGTCGCGGCGACGGCGGCGGGCCCCTCGACACCGCGCTCCGGCTGCGTGACGACGATCGCGTTCTGGATCTTGATCACGCCGACGGTGACGGCCGCGTTGTCCGGCTTGATCTCCAGGGTCTGGCTGTTGTTCCCGGCGGCGCAGCCGGCGAGCGAGGCGATCGAGAACGCGAGGGCGGAAGCGGCGAGGGCGCCGCGTCGAAGGCTGCTGCTCACGGCGGCGGCATCTCCTTGGAACGCAGGGGCGGACCTCATAAAGCCGCCCTAAGGGTCAGTCAGCGCCCTCAGGGTATCGACCCGTTCACCAGCCCCCACACC